>CAIZZE010000055.1 GCA_903937405.1 uncultured Alphaproteobacteria bacterium
ACCGAAACAAATTAACAAATAAAGCAGTAAAGTGCAACAGCTAATTTCTTGCGAATGCAGATAAATCAAGGGTTTGGCGAGTGAGGAGTTTTGAATTTGGAGTGGGGTTGGGATTGGGGGGATTTTTAGAGGCGCCCTTCAATCATAAAAAACATCAATTATCAAATTTCTGAAAATCCGCACAGCAAAAAACACATTAATGAAATTCTAAAAAGATATTGCGATAACAATGATCTAACCAACCTTTCTTGGACAATTTTTTCTTGGTCTGATGACAAATATCAATTCACGGTTGATGCTAAATATGGCATAATTTCTAACCCCGCAAATTTCTCGGTTGAGAATCGCGATTATATTCCGCTAACCAAAAAAGAACCAAACAAATTTCATATTGGAACCAAGTTTCGGATTAATTATTTTGCTTTTTTCAATTTATCGCGAGAAGCAACAAACTCAAAAAATTCTCGAATTAAAAAGAATGGCAGAACAGGCGAATGAAGCGAAGTCAGAATTTCTGGCACAATCAGTTCATGAATTTAAAAATTTCGTTTTCGGAATTCAGGGCTGCGCTGAAATTATTAAAAGTGATTTAAAAAACCTGATTCATAAAATAGAAAGTGGTTCCACTTCCGATCAGGCTAAAAACCTACATGAACTTAAAATCGATTTTGAATTCAGCCTTGATATTATTGATTCAGCCTACGAATTGACTGACTTTATCAATGATTTAATTGATTTAAATCAAGCCGAAAGCGGTGAATTTAAAATTAATAAAAACCCGAATCCGACCGACATTGATAATATCTTAAAACAGTCGGTGAAACTGATGCAGAAAAGAGCAAAGAAATCGAATATTTTAATCATTACTAAAATCGAAGAAAATTTATACCAACCTTTACTTTTGGATCAACGCCGCGTAAAACAGGTTGTAATTAACCTGATTTCAAATGCAGTTAAATATAGTCCGCAGGAAACTGTTATAGAAGTTTTTGCAAAAACCATCGATGATGAAAAAGGAATTAAACCCAAAAGAGTTGAGATTATTTTCCGCGATCATGGTTTCGGCATGACTGAAGAAGAGGTAGAAATTGCTTTGCAAAAATATAAAACCATAGAAAATGCCAATAGCGGCAAGGTTGATTCTACTGGCTTAGGACTTCCGATCGTGAAATATCTCGTTGAAAAACAAGGTGGCACTTTAGAAATAAAATCAGAGAAAAATCTAGGAACAACAATTCGGGTGGTTTTTTAAACCACTCCAAAACAATTAAAAATATGCTAAAACTTCACCAATTAATTCTAACTTTTTTCTATTTCGGAAAATTTCCTAAAGCCCCGGGAACTATGGGCAGTCTTGCTGCATTGATTTTTTGGTTTTTTACCAATCGCTATTTTTATTATAGCGACATTTCTTTCGCGACGCAAAATTTATATTGGACAATTTTTCTAACCGCGATTTTTCTTTATGGCTGTTTTTTCATTCGCGCCTACACCAAACAATTTCGCCAAATTGATCATCAAACCATTGTTTTAGATGAAGTTCTGGGCCAAATATTAGCGTTACAATTAACCTTCTTATTATTCAGAGAAGATTATTTTTCCCAAAATTATGTAATCGCCATTCACTTGCTTTTCTGCTTTATTTCTTTTCGCTTTTTTGACATCACCAAACCTTCAATAATCGGACTTGCTGACCGCGTTAAAACTGGTTTTGGTGTAATGCTTGACGACATGCTTTGCGGAATTATTACCGCAATTCTTGGCACTATAATTTTTTATTCCTGGAATTTTTTAGCTTAAAAGAACTTACATCCCTAAATTGACATTCTTAAAAGCCTAAATAAATTACCAACTTCAAACATTTTTACAAAATTCCCTTAAAGATTATATGGAACAGATTTTTCAGCAGCTTTTAACCCTGCTTTTAACTTCGATTTTACCAACTCTTGGTTACATCCTTTTGGTTGTATTGCCTTTGGTTGGCGCAGTTGCTTATTTAACCTTGATGGAAAGAAAAGTAATCGGCGCTATGCAACTTCGCAAAGGTCCAAACGTAGTTGGAATTTTTGGTTTGCTGCAACCGCTCGCCGACGGCTTGAAGCTGATGTTAAAAGAAGTCATCCTCCCCGATCAATCAAACAAAGTTCTATTTTTACTCGCCCCAATCATCACTTTCACCCTCGCTCTTATTGGCTGGGCGGTGATTCCATTTTCTGAAACTTTTTCAATCGCTCACATTAATGTCGGCGTTCTTTATCTTCTCGCTACTTCATCTCTTGGCGTTTACGGCATTATCATTGCAGGTTGGGCTAGTAATTCTAAATATGCGTTTTTGGGTGCAATTCGCTCTTCGGCACAAATGATTTCTTATGAAGTTTCAATCGGCTTAATTATTATTTCAGTCGTACTTTGCGTTGGCTCGTTAAACCTTACAGATATTATCTTGGCACAAAAAAATCACTGGTTTGCTTTACCAATGTTTCCGATGTTTATTTTATTTTTCATTTCCGGTTTAGCCGAAACCAACCGTCTTCCATTTGACCTTCCAGAAGCAGAATCTGAGCTTGTTGCCGGCTATAACGTTGAATATAGTTCAATGCCATTTTCAATGTTTTTTCTTGGCGAATATGCCAATATGATTTTGATTTCCGCCTTCGCCTCAATCCTTTTCCTGGGCGGCTGGTTGCCACCTTTTGACATCGCATTTTTCAACGCAATTCCAGGGCCAATCTGGTTATGTTTAAAAATCTTCTTTTTACTTTTTTGTTTCATCTGGGTGCGCGCGACCTTGCCAAGATATCGTTACGATCAACTTATGAGATTGGGCTGGAAAGTTTTCCTACCATTTTCTTTAACTTGGGTTGTTGGAACCGCAGCTTATATTGTTTATCTCAAATAATTCATGAAAGTTTTAAAAAGCGCTTATTCATTTTTACTTAAAGAAATCTTCATCGGTCACGCTTTGACTTTGAGATATTTTTTTAAGAAAAAAGTTACCATTAATTACCCTTACGAAAAAGGCCCATTAAGCCCAAGATTTCGTGGCGAACATGCGCTGCGTCGCTATCCAAATGGTGAAGAACGTTGCATCGCCTGCAAACTTTGTGAAGCAATTTGCCCAGCGCAAGCAATCACAATTGAAGCCGAAGAAAGAGAAGATGGTTCGCGTCGCACTACAAAATACGACATCGATATGATTAAATGCATTTATTGCGGCTTGTGCCAAGAAGCTTGTCCAGTTGATGCAATTGTTGAAGGTCCAAATTTTGAATTTTCTACCGAAACCCGCGAAGAACTTTATTACAACAAAGAAAAACTTCTGGCTAATGGCGACCGCTTTGAATATCAGCTGCGCCAAAATATTGAATCCGACGCAAAACACAGATAATTATGAATTTTACGCTTGATCTTTTTTATCTATTTTCTTTCATCCTAATTGCTTCAGCCCTTGTGGTTGTAACTGCCAGAAATACAGTTCACTCTGTAATGTTTCTAGTTTTAGCATTTTTAAATGCTGCCGCACTATTTCTTTTACTGGGAGCAGAATTTTTGGCAATGCTGTTAATCATTGTCTATGTAGGCGCAATTGCGGTTTTGTTCCTCTTTATAGTGATGATGCTCAATGTTGATTTCAAACAGGAGACCAGAAAAATCAGCCGCCATTTACCTGTTTTAATGCTAGTTGGTGTTGTAATGTTTTTTGAAATTTTCTTAATCACAAAATTTTCAGGAATAAAACTTTACGAAACTAAAATTCTTTTCCCAACTCCAACCGATATTACCAACACCAAAGCGATTGGAAATTTGCTTTACACTGATTTCATTTTGCCTTTCCAATTAAGCGGCGCAATTCTCTTTGTAGCAATGATTGGGGCGATTGTTCTTACTTTAAAAGAAGAAACTCGCTTCATCAAAAAACAAAAAATTTGCGATCAAGTATTTAGAACCAAAGCCAATTCTTTAGAAATTGTTAAAGTAAAATCCGGCGCGGGAATTAATTTATAAAAAATATGAACGGACTAGAATTACCACATTTCATCACATTATCAGCAATCTTGTTTTGCATTGGAGTTAGCGGCATTTTTTTAAACCGCAAAAATGTCATCGCGCTTTTGATGTCAATTGAACTAATGTTGCTTTCAATCAACATTAATTTCGTAGCATTTTCGGCCTTTTTACATGATTTAGTTGGTCAGATTTTTGCTATTTTTGTTTTAACTGTTGCCGGAGCTGAAGCCGCAATTGGCTTGGCTATTTTGGTTATTTATTTCCACAACCGCAGAAATATTGAAATTGAAAATATTTCATCAATGAAGGGCTAATGAATCTATTAAAAAAACTGACAATTACTGCGGTTTTTTTTCTTCACGCTACTTTTTCTTTTGCCCAAGAAAATAATCGCGAACACGATTGTTACATCACTCCTGATTTCACTTTTCAAATTCTACAACAAGTTGAAAAGAAAAATCCCGATGCCATTAAAGCTCTGCCTGCCTGCTTCAAATCAGATCGTAAATTAATTTTAAAAGTCTCATTAATCGATCCGACGCAATTTCAAAATGCTTCTGACATTTTAAAAGAAGATGAAAATTTCGTGCGTCGTTTACTAAAAGTAAGCCCAGATATTTTAAAATATGCCTCACCAAAATTGCTTTCTGACCCTGATTTCATGGAGCGCGCCACTTATTTAAGCCGCAATGCGCTACAATATGCTGATCCAAAATTGCTCGATAATAAGCTGTTCATGAAAAAAATGATCGTGATTGATTCCAAAAATTACGCCTTTGCTGCGGATCGTTTAAAAGAAATTCCTGAATATGCCGAAATTGCTTTTACTGATAATGGAGCGCTACTTGCTTTCGCGCCGGAAAAAATAAAATCTGACCGTAGCTTGGTAGAAATTGCGATAAAATCAAATTCTTCGGCAATTGAATTCGCATCAGAAAAACTTAAAGAAGATAAAGAGTTAAAAAAACTAGCTGAAGTAAAAACCTCAATAAAATCAAAAGAAGAATTGGAAGATTTTTTGCGTAAAAATTATGTCGTAGAAAAAAAGAAAAAAAACCTGGGAACGACAATTGGTAATCAAGGAAAATTTTTTCCGAAATATCAAATTATTGATCGCAATTATGTTACGAAATGGCAGCGCAGTCTTGATTCAAATGATGAAAATATAACTGAAGGAATGCGTTTAATTAGCGCTGATAGTCGTAATTACCCAATTTTGTGGAAAGAAGATTTTCATAATCATCCCGATTTAATTAAGAAAATCGAAAACTTTTTTCTAAAACACCGCATCGATCAAAATACCATCAATAATCTTTCCATTACTCATTTATGGAAAATTAAAGGCAAACCTCTGACTTTCGCTTTTAATTTATATCTTTTACGCGATAGCAAGGATGTTGATTTAGGCCCGGGATTTAGTGACATTACATCGCTCACCGTAATTGTTGAAAAACAAAATAAACGCTGGGAAATGACGGTTGTAGAAGTGATTTTTGATAGCGAAACCAAAGTTGATGTGAGTTATCAAAATGGTCACAAAAAATATATTGTTTGGGATATTTACAAAAATGATAAGGATGACAAAAATCCAAAAATTATTTTTAAAGTTGAAGATCACTTTAAAGAATATTTTGAAATTTTTGAAGAGCAAAAAGGTGGTAAATATCAAATGGTTTACCGCTTTGATTTTGTTTCTTAAAAAAAACCAACTTATAAAAAAATCAAAACATTAACAAATAGAGTTTGACAAACATTTCATTTCTTTATTTTGTAACAAAACCTTTTCTTCTCATAGAAATCTCTAAAATAAAATTTGCAAAAAATATGAAAAATAACCGTGATCTACGCGCATTTTCTTTGATCGAAATCTCAATAGTTGTATTGATTATTGGTATCTTGGTTGCAGGCGTTACTCAAAGCGCTCGACTTCTTTCTCAAGCAAAGATCAGCACTGCTAAAACGCTAACTCAAAGCTCTCCTGTTTCTTCAGTAAAAAATCTGGTTCTTTGGGTTGAAAGTACATCAGATGTAAGTTTTGACTCTACCGAAACAGATGATGCCGTAACTATTACTAACTGGTATGACATCAACCCTCAAAATTCACTTAAAAACTCTTTTACTGCCACTGCTAAACCAGCTTATACTCTTAATGGAATTAATGGTCTTCCAGCAATCAAGTTTAATGGCACTTCTACCATTATGACTTCTTCTAACTTTTCTAACATAATTACTGGATCAGTTACAGTGTTTGCAGTTGTAAAACTACCAGCATCAGTTGCCGCTCAACCACTTATCGGTAAACGCGTAGGTTCTAGTGCAAACTTTCAGTTTGGTACCGGAACATCTGCTGCTGGCTGGCAATTCTGCGATAACACATGCCCTAACTACGCTGCAGGCAGTAACGCCGCAGTATCAGCCAACAGAGCTTATGTAGCTTCGGTTGTTTATACTGGAACTTCTACAGCAGGAACTTCTACTTCAACCGGCATCAGCTTCTTCCAGAATGGCGCACTTGCGAATGCCACCACCGAAACCACAACTTCTCCAAGCACTTCAGTTGCTGGATCTTTAGCTCTCGGAGGAGATGGCGTTGGAGGATTCTTCGGTGGACATATCGGTGAAGTTATCATATTTGACCGCGCTATCAAAAAAGAAGAAAGACAAGCTATCGAAGGATATCTTGGTAAAAAATGGGGCATCACTATGACCACTGCCGCTATATAAATAGTTCAGACCATAATTTAGATTTTTAAAAACCCGGTGGGATTTTTTTCCCACCGGGTTTTTTGCTTTTAACACACCAATTCAAAGCAGACTGTTTTCCTTAAAACTGAAATACCCTTTGGATGAAATAATAAGATGATCCAGAATTTTAACCTCCAGACCTTTTAAAACCGCAGCAATTTCGTTTGTAGTTTGAATATCAGAAAGTGAAGCCCGAAGCTCGCCACTTGGATGATTGTGCATTAAAATCACTGAAGATGCGCCAAGCAAAAGTGCTTTTTTAGCAATGGATTTTGCACTTACAAACACATGATCATTTTCGCCGATTCCCATTAACTCATCTTCGATTAGCTGATATTTTTTATCTAAAAATAAAACCCGAAAAACTTCATAATTTAAATTTTTTAAAGTGGCACAAGAGTAGTCCAAAACCGCCTGCCAATTATTTAAAACTGGTTTGGATCCAACAGAATTTTTTAAAACCCGAGAAATAATTTGAGAGATAATTTTTATTTGCACAATTCCCGCATCACCCATTCCCTCAATTTCGCGAAGAAGTTCAAGGTTTGAATTTATTACACCGGAAATATCACCGAATTTGGCGATGAGGTTTTTAGCAAGAGGCTTATAGCATACTAAATTAACCTTGCATACCACAATCAAGTTTTTACGATGGACTAAAAACTATGGCAATTCCTTATTCAAACGACTTAAGAAAAAAAGTAATAAACCTGATTAGACAAGGTAAGAAACAAACTGAAATAG
>CAIZZE010000056.1 GCA_903937405.1 uncultured Alphaproteobacteria bacterium
CCGAAACAAATTAACAAATAAAGCAGTAAAGTGCAACAGCTAATTTCTTGCGAATGCAGATAAATCAAGGGTTTGGCGAGTGAGGAGTTTTGAATTTGGAGTGGGGTTGGGATTGGGGGGATTTTTAGAGGCGCCCTTAAATAAATCCTCCAGCGCTTCGCACCACCTCCTTTTGCAAAGGAGGCTTTGATCACGTGCTATTTTTTAAGTAAAAAAAAGCGGACCATTTCTGGCCCGCTAATTTTCTTAAAAATTCCGATCTAATTCTTATTTAGAAAAAGCTGAAAAAATTGATCCCAGAAAAGATTTTTTAGGCTCATTATTATTACGATTATTCGGTCTTTTTTTATCGTAACGATTATTCTTCTTAAACTTGTTGTTATTGTTGTTTCTTGGTCTTCTTTGGCCGCCACGATCATTATCTTCATCGGTGCGATCATCTTTTGAATAACCATCAAAATAACTCTTTTCCAAGCCCAGCTGGTTTACTTTTCCAGTTGTTATCGGCATTTCAATTTCGCGTCTTTCTTCGTCAGAAAGGCTTTTACGTTTTTTAATAGTGAAGCCATGATTTCCAACATCATCACTTGGATGCATAAAAATATGAACATCATAATTTTTTTCAGTCGAAACGATTTCTGCTTTCTTGAAATTCATCATGTAGGCGATGGTTTCAGGATTGGTGTAGATATAAATCACACCAGCTTGTTTATCAGCGCAAGAATGTCTAATTGCACGTAAAATGCTCACAGCAAGAATTTCAACTGAACGAACATAACCAGTTCCGCTGCAATGTTTGCAAGGCTCGGTAATAGTTTCAAAAAAACTGGCACCAAGTCTTTGGCGCGACATTTCAAGCAAACCAAACACGCTGATGCGTCCAAGTTGAATGCGGGCGCGATCATTTTGCAATTCATCACGCAAAGCTCTTTCAACATTACGACGGTGTTTTTGGTCATACATATCGATAAAATCGATGACAACCAAACCAGCTAAATCGCGTAAACGCAATTGTTTAGCAATTTCTTTTACTGCTTCGATATTAGTGCTAAACGCAGTTTCTTCGACGCCGCTTTCTTTGGTAGCACGACCAGAGTTTACGTCAATTGCAACTAAAGCTTCAGTGTGGTCAATTACGATTGAGCCGCCGGAAGGAAGATGAATTTGTTTTTCGTAAAGAGCAGAAATTTGTTGCTCAACGCGGAATTTATTGAAAATCGGTACGCGCTCATCATGCAATTTAATGTTATGCGCGCTGTGTGGCATGGTTAATTTCACGAAGTTCATAACAGTTTCAAAAGCTTCAAGGCCCTCAACTATAACTTCGCCAACTTGTTCATTGTAAACATCGCGGATGCATCTTTTGATAACATCATCTTCAGCGTGAATAAAGGCTGGAGCTTTTGAAGTTGTAGAGGCTTCTTTAATGCTTTCCCACAAACGAGCCAGATAATCGCAATCACGTTTAATTTCTTCTGGTTTTTTGCCAACTCCCGCAGTTCTGATAATTACAGAGCGATCTGAAGGAACGTTAAGCTCATTTAAAATTGATTTTAAAATTTTGCGGTCGCGGAAATTATCTACTTTTTTTGAAACGCCGCCTTTATTTGGGGTGTTCGCCATCAATACACAATATTTTCCGGCAATCGAAATGTAAGTGGTCATCGACGCACCTTTATTGCCGCGCTCTTCTTTAGAGCATTGTACCAAAATTAATTGACCAGGCTTGATTACATCTTGAATTTGATAGCGTTTGTAAATGCTGTGAATATTGCCGCGATAATTGCCGGTTTCGTCTTCAACAGAATAAGCGCCAGTTACGATTGATTCAGCATCATCATCTTGCGCAGCACTTTCAGAAGAATTGCCATTTTGACGGTTTGAAGATTGAGGCACATTGCTTTCTTCTTCATCTTGTCTGGCGGGTTGATTGCTGTTTAATTCACGAAGTTTTTGTCTTTCAGCTTCAGAGATTTGGTAATAATCCGGATGAATATCAGCGAAAGGTAAAAAGCCATGGCGGTCTGAACCGTAATCAACGAAAGCAGCTTGTAGAGATGGTTCAACACGGGTAACGCGAGATAGATAGATATTGCCTTTGATTTGTTTTATTGCGACTGCTTCACGATCGAAGTCTTGCAAAATGCCGTGTTCCAACACTGCAACACGCGTTTCTTCGCGGTGTGCAGCATCGATTAAAATTGATTTGTTCGTCATTGTTTCTAAGAAATTAGTTTCTTGAGAAACAGCTATTTTCTAGGGCAGCCAAATATTATTGAATGAGTGATTCATAAAACTTAAGTAACTTTATAATTTAGAAAATAACTGCTTTTCAGTATGAGAGTTGTAAAAAAGATTCTTTTATTTGTGGTGTAGGGATTTTTTTATTTTGGGTGTGATCAAGTTTAAAAAAACTAAAACTGATCTTATGAATCGCCAACTTATTATGCCAGTTTTTATTTCCGCGAATCCAGCTTTGAAGCAATCCATTTTAAATAGGGCACGGATCCTTGATTTACATCGATGCACAAGATTTGCGGAATTTCATAATCGTGATGTTCTTTGATGGTTTTTTCAATTAATTTGTAAAAGGAATTTTTGCTTTTGATACTCACTAAAATTTCACTACTATTTGCAATTTTTTCTTCCCAAAAATACATGCTTTTAATTGGTGAAAATTGCACACAAGCGGCAAGTTTTTTAGTTAACAGGATTTTAGCTAGATTTTTGGCTTTAGCTAAATTTGGATAGGTGGTTTCAATAATTATAAATTTTTCTTTCATATCATGATTCGATTATTTGCCCATCGTGGTTTTGCCAAAGGGAACATTTTGCAGAACTCAATTGCAAGCCTTAATCATGCCCATAAAAACGGTTTTAAAGCGATTGAATTCGACATTTGGTTTTTAGAAGAAAATTTATTTTTAAGTCACGATCAACCAAAAAAAAATGCACTTAAAACCTTGCCTTTTTTGAGTGATTATTTTGCTTATAAAAATGATTTTTTTTATTGGATGGATTTTAAAAATCTTGATGAAAAAAATGCTGATCAAGCCTTAAAAATAGTAAAAAATGAAATTAAAAAATCAGGGATAAAGCTAGATAAAATCTACTTCGCACCATTTATTACTGATTATAAAATCGCTAAAAAAGTTTTCGAAAAAATTCGTAAAATTTTTGGAAATAAAGTACGAATTGTTGCGGTTTGTGAAGAATTAAAAACTGCTCAAGATATTAAAAATCTGCGCGATTTTTTGACTAAAAATAAAATTAAGTTTCTTTCGATTTTTCATGAATTGATAGATAGAACTTTTGTAAAAATTTTCCCTGAAATCGAAATTTTCGCCTGGACGGTGAATGATTTAAAAAGGGTGAAAGAATTGGAAAATTTAGGAATAAAGAATTTTGCTACTGATTCAATTATTCTGAAGTAACTAATATTTTCTAAGATCGAACCAGTATCTCGACGACGCTTCGCTTTGCTCGATGACCTAAAATAATGTCTTTGCGAAGTAAAAAATTTAGG
>CAIZZE010000057.1 GCA_903937405.1 uncultured Alphaproteobacteria bacterium
CAAGAAACATCAAAATTATTGCTAAATTGGGAAATAAAACTTAAATTTTTCGTAACTGAATTTTTTATTCAAAAATTCGGAATCAAAAAATCTCTGGGATCGAAATTTGCTTGGGTAGATTTGGATTTTTAGAGGTTCCCTCATGTTTTTTAGACAAAAATTAGCCATTTCTATTTAGAGAAAATAGAAAAACTTTGCATAGCCTTGAAAACAAAGAGCAAAATCAACTTTTTAGCCACCCATTTTTTTCATTATGCCAACAGCTTTATCAAGTTAACTACCAATACCATCAAACGCCGTCCTGCTCGAGATCAATAGCTTGTTTTTTTAAAATACTCGCTCTGTGACCTAGTCCCTTTTACCTCTTGAAACCCATTTATATAGCAGTGTTAAACACAGAACTATACTTGGAAGATATAGCAAATTTGTAAAATATCCACGACCATACTCAAGAATTTCCATTCCAAATAGAGTAAAATCAGAGTAATCATTGTACTCGTAAGTAACAAACAGCGTCCACAGAAGAGTCGCGGCAAATATAGCGCGATGTTTTCTTGTTAGAAAAAGAATTCTGATTTTATTAGAAATTTTAGCATCTCCATTTTGATCTTCTGACTCCCTGATTTGCTCGTCAGTTGCAAGCATCCTATCAAATACGCTCTTCACCTCCCTAGGATAAGAACACTCCGACTCGCTACTCTTCTTCTTAAAAAAGTTGAAACATTCATTTAATTCCGCGGAAGGTGATTTTTCCTTACGCACGTAAGAATCAAAAGCTCTGCCAAATTTAGTACGATGCTCTTCGGTAATTTTTCCATTTTTAATTTCTAGCCAATCTTCAATCGTTTTCCAATCGTTTTTGATTTGTTCAGAAACGTCAGGGACTTTGGCAATAATATCGCTTTGTATTTGAAAGAATAATTCTCCAAGCCCCTTTATTGAAGGGTTATTCTTATCAAATAGAATAGTATTTGTCTCATGATCGTATTTGCTCATTTTGTGTAAAAATGGGTAATTTTAATTTTGAATAGGTAAAAAACCCAAACCAATATCGACAAAATATTCACGATACACCAAGTATCTCTAGGAAGATGAATTGGAGAAATTGGATTATACAAAATAGCAACAAGAACAAAGACTGCCTGAAAACATTTGAATAAGATTTGTTGGTATAAATTAGGCTTTTGATATATCTCCCAAGAAATAAATGCAGCAAAACCAGCTACCAACCATCGCATTACTTGATAGTAAGCATAGGGCATCGGAAGCAACGCCAAGGCTAATAAAAATATCGGAAGTAAATTAAGTAGAGTATTTTTTTTCATAAAGAAGGTGTTCACCATTGACACTCAAGATAGATGTCAGCTTTTCAGCTATGAAAACAGAGCTGAAATCAAAAAAATTATTAGGAATGAGATAATAATTTTAAGTAAAATTATGTCGGTGATCAAGCCCGAAAGACCATAAACAAATGTGGCGTACAATGAAACCATTGCAGCAATAAGGCAAAATTTTGCTTCTGACAATAGTTCGCTCTTAAATGATGTACGACTAAATTTTATACGATAGACGCAAAGACTTAGTAACAACAAAGGAAGCCAGAATATAACAACAATAACTTCTTTTATCGTGCTTGTTCGCATCATAAAAGCGGGCTTATCACTAGAAGGTAATTGCGCAAAATGAACTAAGCGCATTATACCAGTCACAATGTACAGTAGAACTATTAGACCCCAATCAAAATTAAGCATAAATTATCTTTATAGGATTTAGCCCGCACAAAACTTAACTAGCAGGATCAAAGCGCTAAGATATTAGAAAACGTCCGTATAAGAAAAAAGTAGAATGTTACTTATAGGCTGAAGATTTATAGTCTGCAACAGGCATCAATTCAACTATGAATTTATGCAAACTTGTCGGACTCAATATCAAAAAGTATCGCCTTGAGAAGAAACTCACGCAGGAAGGTCTTGCCTTTGAATCAGGCTTGCACAGGACTTATATCAGCAGCTTAGAGCGGGGCAGAAGGAATGCCACTATCCTTGTTTTGGGGCAGATTGCAGATGCGCTGAAAATCAAGCCATCATTGTTACTTGAAAGGGATTAGACACTATAACTCAAACCTGATCTGGAACATATCAGCAAAATAAAATTAGCTCCTTCTTCCTCGTGTGATTCCCAGCAAGTTATTGAGATGATGGCAATAATAAGGAAAATAACTACAAGCAATAATTCAGTCAGGATTTTGGTTGTGAATTTTATTTTTTTTATATTCCAATTGTTGATTAACAATCAGCGCCATCATAACAATTTACAGATCCGATGTCAAAATTAAATTATTCCGTCGACGGAAAATATAGATGGAGTGGAACTTTTTATCTAGAAATCAGAATTGGTAAAAAGAGTGTTTTCCACACTATTGGCGGGTCTCTGACCTATTCTAAAAATGAAGGGTTTAATTCTGAGTTAGTTTTGTTGTTTCATGAAGACACTTTTAAATTAGCGAAAATAATTGAAGAAGGAGTTGCGGTAAAGGTTATTGTAGCAAGATTGATTGATGCTGACACCGGCAATGCTGTTAATGCCACCATGTTTAACCCAAATCCGTCATTAGCTAAAAACTCTCTAATGACGGTCATTAGGAATGCAGCTAGTATTGACAAGGCTTTCAGCTATGTTTCCTAGCCAGAGTTTTTCCAAAAAACCGAATGTTTTTCTTCCCAAGTTTGAGCG
>CAIZZE010000058.1 GCA_903937405.1 uncultured Alphaproteobacteria bacterium
AGCCGACATTTTAGACAGATTTTTGTTCATGATTTTTTATCAAAAACTAGCAATTTCTATTTCTGAAAAATAGAAAAATCTCGCAAATGACTGAGAGGCTTGGGCGAAAGTAAGAAAAAAACCACCCATTTTTTTAATTATACCAGCATGACTAACACCAAGTTGCATTCAAAGCGTGAAAATCTTTACTAATTTTTATTCTCTCAAAAAACCAAGCTCAAAAACTTGTGGTCGTAGTTTATCTGATAATTTTTCGTAGCACTTTTTAAATTCATCAAAACTAACTGGCGCAAAATCGCCGCTGGAATTGCGAGCTTCTAGAGCTTTTCTGATTTGATACCAGCCAACATCGGCGCGATTTAGTTTTAGCTCATCGCGAACTTGATAAACATCAGTTGTTGAAAAATAAGCTTTCCATAATTCGCGACCAGCATCAAAAACTAATTGGGCTTCTGAAGAAAGTTTTTTGTCCGCCAAATATTGCACCATAAAATCAGATTCAAAGCGCTCCGACGCACCAACTTCAGATTCGGTGAATGGAATAAAATGATTAACGATTGACCATTTTTTGCTGTTCCATTCAAGGTCGTTGGCGCTGGCGGTTAGATTGCTGCCGTTGAATAACATCCAAATCAAACAATCATTTTTAAATTCGTTGGAAAGCTCGGCGGTTGGTTGCAAAAATTGGTCGCGATCATTTAACCAAGTTGGTTTTATTAAACGACGAACGGAGAAAATGATGGCGGCTTGTTCTAGGTTTTGAGGAGTAACAAAAAAACTGCCAGCACTTCCGTATCCAGATGAAAGCAAAGCTGTAAAATTACTTGCCGGCTGCAGATCATTTCCAGCGCATAACATGCAACCAATCGCTCCATCTGCCCATTTTGTACCTCTTAAATCTTTGCTTGCTGTTGCCGGAGTGATGGCATTTTTTAGCGGAATTGCTTCTTGTTTGTTTGCTTTTGGCCTAGTGATCCAATTGCTTAGAAGCTGTTCATTTGAAATATTATAAAATTTTTTCTCGCCAATTGCTTGAGCATTTTTATTCAAAACTTCTGTTGTGATTTGGGTGATTTTTTGAGCAATTTTTTGATTGGTTTGCCAAACTAAAAATCCAATTGGAAAATTTCCTTTTAGCCCTTCAAAGGCTTTGCTGTGAACCACAAAGCCGCTCAAATATTGCGCATTCCAACACTTGCGAAACTTCTCAAAATTTGAGGCGTTGACATATTTTAACGTACTAAACATTGCCAAAGTAGCAGTTGGAATTTCTTTGGCAATTCGCGCCACAAATTGGGTAAAAAGTTCACGACTTGCCCAACTATAATCTGACATAAAAGAAGCAGAAACCTTTGTTTTACTAACTCCGTCCTTTGTTTTTGTTGTTTGGCTGCTTGTGTTATTGGTGTTCGCTGCCTCCGCATAAGGCGGATTGATTAACACCAAAATCTTTTTTCCTTCAGCAATCGCTTTGCGCAATTCTTGGGGAACTTTGTTGGTCAGATTGTAATCAATTTTGCCATCATCGGTAATATCATCGTTCAAATAATCATATTGAAACCTCTGCGCCGCAACGCAGGTTTTGGTTGCTTTCATCACGTCAATATCGGCCTTGTCTAAAGTGCTCATAAAAATATTGCGCGGGTTGGAGTGTTTAACTTCCAAATTACCAACGCCGCAGCACATGTCCCAAACAATGTAATCTTTTTGCCAGTTTTTGCCCAAAGTTTCGCTTAGTTTGTCGTAAGCTTTATCAACCACGGCAAGCGGCGTGTAAAACGCGCCTTTAAAACTGCGTTCATCAAGCGCAATCAAACTGTCGCGGCGCTCGAGTAAATAATTTCGATATTCAGCTTTTGGCGGTTTGTGGTAAATTGCCCAAAATTGGCGATAACCTTCTTTGCTGCCTAATTCGTATAATTCGCCGCCCAAACTAAAAACTGGCGAATTATCTTTATGTAACAATGCGGCCGGTAAATTGGCGTGAGTTGACGAAGTGCCGTCATGCATGATGTCGGCAAAAAATAGCAGCGCGTAATTTTCTTCCGCAACGCCTTTAATTTCGCGACCGATCATTTCGACCCATTTATCGAATACTTGCTTGAGATTATCTGGCGTAATTTGCGTGCGGATGATGTCACCCGATTTAATCGCGGCTTTGACGGTGCTGATAAATTCGTCTTCGTGGGTGGAAAGTTTGAAGGACACGAAATGCGTTCCGATATGCGCCGATACTTCATCCAACGCTTCTTTGGTATATTGGCTGGCGGATTTTCCCCATTTGATAGTTTTTTTCTTCAAAAACGGCAACACGTCGGAAGTCTTCATCAGCGCGGCTTTTTCGGTATCAACTACCGCTAAAAATGGCGGAATATTGTCGCCATTATTTAGATCAACTTGAACATAATGCAGCAATTGCGTGAACATTGCGTAGCTTGATGTTTGGCTTTTATGTTTTGCTTCAAACCAAATTTCATCGGTGCGAATATCGATTAAACCTTTGTTGTAGCGCTTTAATCCTAAAGCTTTGATGTAAATATCCTTAACGTCTTCTTCGGTTTTGGCGAGTTTGAGATTGTTGTATAAATTGGATGTCGTCATTTTTATAACTTAAATTAAATCTTCACCACAAAACCCGAGCCGCGTTGCCTTTCCGAATCTGATTTTAACTGCCCGCAAGCTGCTAAAACATCATCGCCGCGCGTTTTTCTAATTGGCGCAATTAGGCCGGAATTTTTTAGAATTTGCTGAAATTTCAGAATTTGTTCAATATCGCTGCGATCATATTCGCAGCCGTCCCATGGGTTAAATGGTATCAGGTTTATTTTTACATTCACATTGGCGCGATTAATCAAATTAATTAACTCACGCGCATATAAATCTTGGTCATTCACGCCTTTCAACATCACATATTCAAAAGTGATTTTCTGGTTCGGATTTTTGCTATTATAAGTTTTGCAAGCCGCTAATAATTCTTTGAGCGGATATTTTTTATTAATCGCCATGATGTCGGTGCGCAGCTTGTCGTTTGTAGCATGCAGAGAAATTGCAAGATTGGTTTTTAATTCATCGGCGCAACGTAAAATTTCTGGCACCAAACCCGATGTTGAAATAGTGATTTTGCGCGCCGAAATGTCGAGACCATCAAGATCATTTAAAACTTTCACCGATTGCGCCACATTTTCATAATTAAAAAATGGCTCTCCCATGCCCATGTAAACTATGTTGGTGAGTTTGCGATTATTTTTATCCCAATCTCCAATCAAATCTTTGGCGATTAAAACTTGAGCCACAATTTCATGAAAATCTAAATTTCTAACCCAAGTTTGCGTGCCGGTATGACAGAATTTACAAGCTAGCGTGCAACCGACTTGCGATGAGATGCAAAGGGTGCCGCGGGTTTCTTCGGGAATGTAAACAACTTCAACTTCTTTGCAGTCAGAAAATTTTACTAACCATTTTCTAGTGCCGTCAGATGATAAAATATCTTTAGAAATTTCGGGGCGAGAAAGAGAAAAATTTTGCGCTAAAGCTTCGCGGATTTCTTTGGAGATGTTAGTCATTTCATCGAAAGATTTTACGCCGCGCGCATAAATCCAGTTCCAAATTTGTTTGGCGCGAAAAGACTTTTCACCAAGCGCTACAACTGCCACTTCAAGATCTTTTTTGTTTAAATGTGTGAGGTTTTTTTTTAATTCGGTCACAGATTTTGTTTAGTGTTAATGATGGTTGTTTTGTAAAAGTGACAAGCCCGAGTGGACCCCGTCGTGAAGACGGGGTGACACTGAGTATGTTTTTTGTACATACTTACCACTTTTTTCCTTCAGCGGGCAATGCTAAAGCATTGTCACCCCGTCTTCACGACGGGGTCCACTCGGGTTTGCAACTTACTTATTAATCGCATTTTTTTGCATTTCAAAAATTTCAGCGGCAGCTTTTTTTGCTAATTCATACATTTGTGAAACTTGCTCAAAGCTCATTGCGCCTTGTTCTGCGGTTCCTTGAATTTCAACTAAATCAAAATTTTGGTTGATCACAAAATTGGCATCAACTTCGCATTTACTATCTTCATCATAATCCAAATCTGCAACAACATTGCCATTAAAAATTCCGCATGAAAGGGCGCAAACTGAGCCGATTAGCGGGTTTTCTTTGATGGTTCTTTTATCCATAATTTTTTTCACAGCTAAAGCTAAAGCAACATAACCGCCCGTAATTGAAGCGCAGCGCGTTCCGCCATCAGCTTGAATAACATCGCAATCAATTATGATTTGGCGTTCACCGAGTTTTTTAACATCAATTACAGAGCGCAAGGAACGTCCAATTAAACGCTGAATTTCGATATTGCGACCATTTGGTTTCATTGGGTCGCGACTGTTTCTGGTATGAGTTGAGCGCGCCAACATATTATATTCCGCAGTTACCCAACCTGTGCCTTTATTGCGCAAAAATGGCGGAACTTTTTCTTCAATTGTGGCGGTGCATAAAACATGAGTATTGCCAAACTTTATTAGGCAAGATCCTTCTGCGTAAGCGTTAACATTAGTTTCAATTGAAACATTGCGGATTTGATTTGGGGTTCTTTTTGATGGGCGCATTTGAGAATTGAGGTATATTTATTTACTAAAAAGCGCCGGAAAAAATAAATCCTCCGGCGCTGAAGCACCACCTCCTTTTTCAAAGGAGGCTTAACCTGAATAAAATTATTCTTCTTGAACGAAATCGAATTTAGCTTCTTTGCTTCTTCCTAAACGTTTGCGTTCGTTAGAATCTAGGAATTTTTTACGTAAACGCAGCGATTTTGGCGTAACTTCAACTAATTCATCATCGCCAACGTAAGTGATCATGTCTTCCAAAGTTAACTCACGAGCTGGAATTAAACGAATTGCTTCATCAGTTCCAGAGGCGCGAACGTTGGTAAGTTGCTTTCCTTTTAGAACGTTAACTTCCAAATCACCTTGTTTAGAATTTTCACCGATCACCATTCCTGAATAAACTTTTTGCTGAGGTTTGATGAACATAGTTCCACGATCTTGAAGGTTCCAAAGAGCGTAAGCAACTGCTTCGCCGGCTTCAGTTGAAATCAAGGCACCGTTTTTCTTATAAGCAATTTCACCTTTGTAAGGAACGTAAGCGTGGAAAATTCTGTTTAAAACTCCTGAACCTTTAGTGTCAGTCAAGAATTCACTTTGATAGCCGATCAAACCACGAGATGGAACATAAAATACCAAACGGTTTTTGCCGCCAGTAGATGGTTTCATTTCAATCATTTCGCCTTTTCTTGAGGAAAGTTTTTCAACTACAACGCCGCTAAAAGCTTCATCAACGTCAACTACAACTTCTTCAACTGGCTCTAAAACATCACCATTAGTTTCTTTTTTGAAAAGAACGCGAGGTCTTGAAACTGAAAGCTCGAAACCTTCACGACGCATGTTTTCAATTAATACACCAAGTTGTAACTCGCCGCGTCCGCCAACTTCGAAAGCGTCTTTAGCGTCAGATTCTTTAACTTTGATTGCCACGTTAGTTTCGGCTTCAGCAAATAAACGCTCGCGGATCATGCGTGAAGTAACTTTTGAACCTTCCATACCAGCAAGAGGTGAATCATTTACGCTGATAGTGATTGCCATTGTAGGCGGATCGATTGGCGTTGATTTGATTGGCTGAGTAACTGACAAATCGCAAAGAGTATCAGAAACTGAAGCTTTTTCTAAACCTGCAATTGAAACGATGTCGCCCGCTTGAGCTTCTTCAACAGGAACTTTATCAACACCGCGAAACACGTGCAGCTTGGTTAAACGACCTTGTTCAACAACTTCACCTTTAAGGTTGATTGCTTTGAAACTCATCAAATTTTTGGCTTTTCCTGAGTAAATACGACCAGTCAACATGCGACCAAAATAAGGGCTGCGGTCAAGCAAAGTTGCAAGCATCATGAAAGGACCATCAACGTCGAATTTTGGTGGATTAACATGTTCCAAAATTAAGTCGAAAAGTGGCGATAAATCTTTGCGTTCATCTTTATCCATATCGCGAACACACCAGCCGTCGCGGCCTACAGCGTAAAGAACCGGAAAATCTAATTGCTGCTCATTAGCATTTAATGAAACGAAAAGGTCGAAAATTTCGTTAAGAACTTCATCAGGACGCGCGTCGCCACGGTCAATTTTATTGATGATAACAATTGGTTTCAAACCAAGAGCCAAGGCTTTTGAAAGCACGAATTTAGTTTGTGGCATAACACCTTCTGCAGAGTCAACCAAAAGCAAAGTGCTGTCTGCCATTGAAAGAACGCGCTCAACTTCACCACCGAAATCGGCGTGTCCAGGAGTGTCGATAACATTGATTTTGTGGTCTTTCCACATGATTGAAGTGCATTTCGCAAGAATTGTAATTCCACGTTCTTTTTCAAGATCGTTGGAATCCATAACGCGGTTTTCAACTTGTTGGTTAGCGCGGAAAGTTCCGCTTTGATGCAACATCGCATCGATTAATGTAGTTTTGCCATGGTCAACGTGAGCAATAATGGCAACGTTTCTGAAGTCAGTCATTTGTATCTTTTAAATTTTTTGGAAAGGAAACTTGGGTGTGGAAAATTTCAGCGTAAATACATCTGCGAAAAATTCGAAGGCGGCAAAATATGAATTGAAAACTAACTGTCAACTTCAAACCTGATGAAAGCGCGATTTAAGCGGTTTTTTAGTGGAAATTAATAATTCAACTAAAGCAAATTTTCTGATGCGGGAAATTGTTTATTTTTAACATCTTGAGAAAATTGCTGCACCGCATTCGCAATTTGTGAAGCAATATTTGCATAATGCTTCACAAATCTTGGCTTAAATTCCTGATTAATTCCCAACAAATCATCAATTACCAAAACCTGCCCGTCGCACTCTGCTGAAGCTCCGATGCCAATTGTTGGAATTTTTAGTACTGCCGAAATTTCACTCGCTAACTTTTCTGGCACCGCTTCAATTACCAGGCAAAAAGCTCCGGCTTCTTCAACTAATCTGGAAGTTTCCAAAATTTCACGCGCCGATTCTTCGCTTCTTCCCTGATAACGATAGCCGCCAATTTCACGAACATGTTGTGGCATTAAACCAACATGCGCCATTACATTAATATTATTTTGAACCAGAAATTTTACTGTTGGAACTAATTGGCGTGCAGTCTCGATTTTAATAGCGTCGCAACCAGTTTCAGCAATTACTTTTTTTGCCGATTCTAACGCCTGTTCTTTTGAATCTTCATAAGTTCCAAAAGGCAAATCGACAACTACAAAAGATTTTTTCACCGCTTTCATTACCGCTTTTCCATGATTTATCATCATATCTAAAGTCACGTCCAGCGTGTCTTTAAAGCCATAAATTGTCATTCCAAGCGAATCGCCAACCAAAATGATGTCACAATATTCGTCAATTATTTTTGCCATCGGAAAACTATAAGCCGTTAAGCAGATAATTTTCTCGCGACTTTTTTTCTGTAAAATATTGGCAGTTGAACTTGGCATTATTGATTTGGAGTTGAAGTTGTAACCGGATCTATTTGAAAAGGAGCATTTTCAATAGGCACTCCATTTTCTTGCGGCGGTAAAATTCGTGACAAATCTTCTTTTGGCTTCTGCTTTGGCGCAGCACCAGAAAGACCGAGATACTGCCTTGCCTGATCCATGTTTGTGCTTTGTGAAAGTGCGCTGATATTTCCTTTAAGATTAGTTGCGATATTGATTGGACTTTGTTTTTGGCGACTTCCGGTCAGGAAAATAGCGTTAAATAAAACATCAGCGCTGTTAGTTACTAAATTTACCGATCCTGAAATAATTCCATTAACTGCAGGCGCTGTAACGTTGATACGCAATTTTCCTTTTTTACCATTAGCAACCTGAATCGTACCGCTGGCTTGTTTAAAGGTGGTTGAACTATTTGGATTTATTAAAATTTTTTCCGGATCATTTAAACTGGCCCGATTATTTTCCGGATCGAACATTTTTTTAACTAACTCGCTCAAACCATATCCTTCAACCGTCGGAGAATTAGCATTAAATTTTATTTCGGTGCTTAGTTCTTTAGTAAATTCTTCTTTTTTACCGGCTAAAGCGGTGACGCTTGCAGAAATATTAGCAACACCGGAAACGTTATTTATGCCAATAGTATCAGATAAAAGTGGTTGCAGAGAAGCATTATTAAACTGCAAATTACCATTAATGGTTTTGTTTATTTTAATTCCCAACAAACCTTTGTAGGTCACTTTTCCTTCATATAAATCGCAGGAAAATTCTGAATCATTCAGATCGCCATCTTTTAATTTTCCGACCAATTTAAAATTTTTAATCTCCAAATCATCCAGATTTAATTTATCAAAACTCAATTTTATCTTACCGCTAAATCCTTCAAGCGATGGTAAGGCGTAGAATTGATCGAAGAAATTTTTATTCGGTGTTTTGCTAGAATTTTTATCCGCCGGCGAACTATTTTTTTGCAAAGTCTCATAATGAAAATTATCCGCCGTAATATTCATATCAAATTTCGGAGTTTTATCACTAATATCAATCGCCAGACTGGCATTCATCTTAGTTTTATCTGACTTCAAATTAAGATCAGTAACTTCAACATATCCACGACCGAAACGCAATTTTACTGATTGATCAAAAAACTGCTCGCCTTTGTAAGACAATTTATCGAAGCGCAAATTAAGGGCGTTATTTGAAGAAATATTATTGAGCCATAAAAGTTTTTTTATCAGCAATCCCGGTGATAAATAAATATTTTGTCCTGAAGTCAGGAAATAGTCGTCAATATTGAATTCATTGGTTTGAAAGCGGCTGGTAATATTGGAAACCTTGTCACTATTATCGATTTTTATCTCACCTAAAAATTCGCTATTACCATTGCCCAAATTGAGGTAAAAATTATTCAGCGTAACTTCATTTGGCGAAAGCAAAATGTCAGAATAAAGGCTATATTCCTTAAGATTATCGAATTTTAAATTTTGTGATTCGACCCTCAGCCAATTAAAAATTTCTTTTAGACTTTTGCCATTTACGTCAAATTTTCCAACAAATTTAGGAACCTCTCCAGTATTATCTAAAGCACCATTAACACGAAAAAATCCTTCGCCTGGAACTCTAAAAATCATCGGCAAAATCAAAATCTCTCCTTCCTTGGAAACGGTCAAGTAAAGATCAACATCTTTGATCTCACCTTCAAAATACTTTATATTGGTAATTTTGATTTCAGCTTTGAGGTCGAAATCCTTGATTTTATTAGTGAAATCAAAATTGATCGGCTCAATTTTTTTAGAACCGTCAATTATTTTTGTCTTATCAATTACTTCTTTTTTTACACCAGCTTCATCTTTTAACTCAGGTTGCGGAGTAGTTTTAACTAAAGTTTCAACTGATTCATCAATAATATTTCCCATAGTATTTGACTGTTTCGCAGTTGCAGCAACTGCTACCGGATCGCCGGACCAAATATTATCGAGATCAAGATTTTCTAAAGCTAAACTAATATCAATCAGCGGAATTTTATCGACAAAATTTACTTCCAAATTACCTTTTCCATTAACCAAAGCAGAATTAATTACCACATTATCAACCGAGATTTCCTTATCTTTATTCTTAATATCAGCACTTATTTTAAGAGGTTTGGAGCTATATTTTAGTTTATTATAAACAACACTATTTCCACTGATATAACTTCTATAAAATGATTTTAATTCCAAAATTTCTGCTTCCAACTTACCTTTAAACTCACTTTCTAAAAAGCCTTTATTTTCAGAAGGAAAATTTCCCTTGATACGCATTTCCATAACCGGAGAAGTGATTTCCAGCAAGGAATCCGGGCTACTGGAAGAAGAATTGAACTTAGCAACAAATTTAAAATTACTGACTATTGATTCGCTGCTAAAATCACCTTGAGCCAAAATCTTTTTTCTGCTGATTTCAATTTCAGAATTAATTTTTTGCACTTCTCTTTTTCTTCCGATATGGTCATAAAAAATCGTCTGGCCATTTTTAATCACGAGGTCGGGAATATTCTCAATTTTTAGATCTGCCGCCTTTAAATCGGAAACCGCAAACATTTTGGCGCTAATTCCCGAACCTAATTTTTTTTCTTCTTTCTCGCCAGTATCTTTAGAAAATTGAGCGATTATTTCAGTAAATTGATCCTTGCGCTCTACAACAATATCACTTTCGCCATAACTTTCCAGAACTGGATCAGTAAAGATTATTTCATCAATAACAGCATCGCTGGAAAATTGGAAAATCGGTAATTTTATTTTAACCGATTTAGCATACAGGTTATAAATTTTTTGTGATTTATTTTCGACTTCTTCCGCAAAAATTTTTGGTTTATAATTTTGCAATAAAACGTCATTTGCTGTAATTGATGGAACCGGCAACAGAGCAATTCTAATATTACCGTTAATCACAAAATTAGCGCCTGAAATTTGGCTAACTTTTTGAACAATCTGGAATTTTAAAGCAGAATTATCGAAAAAAAATGGCAGGATAACCATCAATAAAATCAAACCTAAAAACACTGACGCACCAATCTTAAAAGCCTCGGATTCTAAAATCTTTTCCTTAAGGCTTTTCGGTTTTTCAAGTTCAATGCCAATGTTTTCATGGTCCATTTCAGTCATCTAGGAATCAATATTTTCCAGTTCATGAATCAATTTTTGGTTAGTGATCAAAGCGTCATTATTTTGAAAAGAATTATATAATGATAGTAGCACTAAAAATAATAAAATTGAGATCAATAAAAAATTAAAAACACTGTCTTTATCAGGCGACAATTGGTCGCTTTCACCAATATTTAAAAGTTGGTGTTTTTTATTTTCAGTATTGGAAGCGATCGGTAAAACTTTTATTTTTTCTTCAATAAGTTTTAGATCGATTTTCAAAAATTTAGCATAAGAGCGAATAAGTCCCGGAACATATAAATGCTTGGTTATATGCTTCAAATCATCATTTTCAATCGCTTCAATATCACGCGATTTAATTTTCAAATAAGTGCTTATTTCAACAATCTCCATTTTCAAAAATTGACGTTTTTCACGCAAAATTTGGCCCAAAGAATTTTCAGCAATTTGTTGGTTTTCTTCTGTTTTCATTCTACTAGTAAAGCAAGATTTTTGGTTGCATCAAGAACCGCCAAAGAAGCAGCATTATCCGACATCTTCTTTAGGGTTGCGTGACTATCAATCAGATTTTTTAAGAGTTCGTTTATTTTGTTAATCGTAAATTCGCTTTCAGTTACCACAATCGCCGCACCGTTTTTCTCAAGATAGCGGGCATTTTTTTCCTGATGATTATCTGCCGAAAGCGCAAATGGAACTAAAATCATCGGCTTTTTTGCCGCACAAAATTCAAAAATCGAAGAAGAGCCAGAGCGCGCAATTACAAGATGTGAAGACTTTATTAATTCCGGCATATTCACAAAAAAAGAATCGATCATAATATTGATATTGAAAGATTTATATTGTTCAAAAGTTGCCGTCATCAATTCGGCGCGACATTGCTGAGTTATCTGAAGTTGCGATTTTATATTTTTGCTCAAATTAAAAAAAGCTTTAGGCAAAATTTCGCTGAAAATTTTCGCACCGCCAGAACCACCAATAACTAAAATGTTAAATAAATTTTGCGCTTTTTCCTTTTCTTCCTGATAAAAATCGGAAGCCAAAAGCACATCATAACCCATTTTATTATCTGGCTTGATTTCTTCAGGTTCTTGAACTGGCAAGCTGTATGGAATTTGACTTAAATCCAGAATTTCCTGACGTACCGGATTTCCAACAAAAATAGTTTTCTTTAAATCATTTTCGGCAATTCCCGAAGTTTCAACAAAAGAAAGAGCAATTTTTTTGGCATATTTAGCAAAAATGCGATTCACTTTTCCTAAATGGGCATTTTGCTCGTGAAGAATAATATCAGTTTTGGTTAGAATCGCTGCAATCAACACCGGAAAGGTTGAATAACCACCAAAAGCCACCACATATTTCGGCTTGTCGCGCAAGAAAAAATACAAAGATTGCCATATTCCATAACCAATTTTTAGCGCCGCTTTAATCAGCGTGATCGGTGATTTACGCAATTGCGAAGAGCAAATAAATTCTGACTTAAAAGCATCCGCAGGCTTGATATAGCTGGCGATTTTTCTATCGCCCAAAAAAACCACTTCCTGCTTTTGTGTTGCCAAATATTCAGCCAAACAACGAGCAGGAATTATATGGCCACCTGTGCCACCGCTAACAATAAAATTTTTTTTAGACATTAATGTATTTTTCAAATCTTGACAAATGGGAGTTGATTTCTACCTTCGCGGGCTTCCCTGAAAATTTCAAACAAATTTCAAAACATTTTTTGATTATCAAATGGTTAAGCACTTTATTGATCTCAATCGGATCCCAGCAAAAGAGCTACAAAAAATCTTAGCTTTAAGCAAAAAATTAAAAAAAGAAAATATCGCCAAACAAGTAAAATTATTGCCGCACAAAAATCTGGCGATGATTTTTGAAAAAACCTCAACTCGCACTCGCGTTTCTTTTGAAGTTGGAATTAACCAACTTGGCGGCCATGCTGTTGTGATGAATAAAAATGATATGCAGCTTGGAAAAGGCGAATCTGTTCAAGATACCGCCAAAGTTTTATCGCGTTTTGTTGACGGAATTATGATCCGCTCCAGCTTACATAGCACAATTGAAGAATTGGCAAAATATTCATCAATTCCAGTAATTAACGCCCTTTCCGATTTTTCACATCCTTGCCAAATCATGGCCAGCATTTTAACAATTGAAGAGCATTTGGGTAAAATTAAAGGCAAAAAATTAGCCTGGTTTGGTGACGCTAATAACGTTCTTAATTCTTACATTCACGCTGCAAAATCTTTTGAATTTGAATTGGCAATTGCCACACCGAAAGAATTTGATTTTTGCAATTCTGAAATCAAAAAAGCGGTTAAAAACGGTGCCAAAATTTCCCATTTTTCGGATGCTAAAAAAGCTGCGAAAGATGCCGATGTTTTGATCTCGGACACTTGGTTTTCGATGGGCGATGAAGCGGAAAAAAATGATGCTTTGAAACAAAAGAAACTAAATTTACTCGAACCTTTTCAAGTTAATGCCAATTTAATGAAGCTAGCGAAAAAAACTGCGATTTTCACCCATTGTTTGCCGGCTTATCGCGGGTTTGAAGTTACAGCTGGAGTGATTGATTCAAAACAATCAGTGGTTTTTGATGAAGCGGAAAATCGCTTGCATGCACAAAAAGCGATTATGATTTGGGCGATGGAGAAAATAGCCTAAACGGCTATTTTCGGCTTTCGCGCTGAACGGATCTACTTAGTTTCACACAAATTACTTTCTCAACTCCCGCAAAAATTCCCCAAAATGCGGCTTCTGCTTCGACTTTTCTTCCAAAAATTCTTCCAAACTTTTTTTACATTTCACAAAAGAATCTTTCGTCATCGAACCATTGTGATGCTGATAAACCAGATAAAGTAAAAAAGTATTTAACACATCAGTTTCGCAATAATCGCGAATCTCCTGTAAGCGTCCTTGATCATAAAAATCCATCACCATCGAACCATCAACACCGATCTTCCCCGGCAAGCCAAAAGCGGCGCAAAGTTCATTCATTTTAACTTTTGCCGAAGCGCCAAAATCTGAAAATGCTTCTGCCAAATCACAATGCCAATCAAGGCTGTAGCGCTGATTATAATTATTCCATTTATCACCACTTTTATAAAGCCAACCGGCTTCAACTTCATGTTTCATCGCAGCATATTTTAAAACCGGAAGATCGAAATGCTTGCCATTAAAACTAACCAAACGCGAGAAATTCTTTTTTAAATGAGCAAAAAAACCTTTTACTAAATCTGCTTCATTGGCAATTAAATCGCCACCGGAGCGAATATCAATAATTCGATAAAATTCCGTACCACTAAAATCACGAATAATTTCTGCTTCTAAAAAACTAATCGCAATTATTTCGTGAAATGGCTGGCGCAAAAAAGCATTTTTCTGGTCGGTTAAATCAAGGTGATATTTGGTCAATCCTTGGCGCAACTCATCTTTGGAAGCATTGGGAAGATCGAGCAAATTTTTTGCCGCTTTTAAATCGGGAATTGTTTCAATATCGAAAACGAAAAGATTTTGGTGTTGCATTTAGCGTAAGTTTTAATTGGAATAAATTCTTTCCATAAACTCCTAAACATCCAAAAAAAATGCAAGCAATTATTCTTCATAAAACTGGCGATGCCGGTAATTTAAAATTGGAAAATATTGACAATCCAAAGCTAAGAAAAGGTGAAGTTGTAGTTAAACATACTGCAATTGGGGTGAATTTTTTCGATGTTTCCTTTCGCCGCGATCAATATAAAATAAGTCAAATGCCGGCGATTCTAGGCATGGAAGCTTGCGGAATAATTGAATCAGTTGCCTCAGATGTTACTGATTTTAAAGTTGGCGATCGCGTTGCTTACGCCACTGGCGGCATTGGAGCTTACGCTGAAAAACGCGCAATTAGCACTCATCATTTAGTTATTCCACCTGCAAGTATGAGCGACAGTCAAGTTGCAGCCACTTTATATAAAGGCTTAATGGCGCATGCTTTATTGCACCGCGTTTACATTGCTAAAAGAGCCAAAAGAATTTTGGTTCATGCTGCCGCTGGCGGCGTTGGACATTTGCTGTGCCAATGGGCGCGTTATTTAGGTTTAGAAATAATTGGAACTGTTGGCGATGACAAAAAAATTTCAGCGGCAAAAATTAGCGGCTGCAATCACGTGATAAATTATAAAACCCAAAATTTGGTTGAAGAAGTTGCCAAAATCACCAATCACGAAGGTGTTGGATTGGTTTATGACGGAGTTGGAAAAGACACTTTGGAAAAATCTTTAGAATGTTTGTGGCCAATGGGAATGTGCGTAAGTTTCGGCGAAGCTTCGGGAAATACTGACAAACTTGATTTAAATTATTTGGTCACCAATTCACTTTATTTAACTCGCCCAACTTTGGCGCTTTACAAAGCTAATCGCGTGGAATTGGTTTTATCCGCAGCTGAAGTTTTTGCGGCCGTGGAGCAAGGAATTTTAAAACCGCAAATTACTACTTTTAATTTTAAAGATGTTGCTAAAGCGCATCAAGCGCTGGAAAGCCGTGCTACAACTGGTTCAATAGTGCTGACATTTTAGCACTATTCGTAACGAAGAATCTCTGCTGGATTAGATTTACTCGCTTTATAAGCTGGATAAAGCGTTGCTAAAAATGATAAAACCAACGCCATTCCAACAATCACCACAATATCTGAAACAAATATTTTTGATGGCAAAGTTGAGAGAAAATAAATTGTCGGATTAAACAAAGTTGTATCAGTTGCCGATTCCAACCACAGTTTAATATTGTTGATATTGGCGGAAAAAAGCACGCCAATCACGAAGCCCAAGAAAGTACCAACCACGCCAATTGATGATCCGCAAATCAGAAAAATTCTCATAATTCCACCTTTACTCATTCCCAAAGTTCGAAGCAATGCGATGTTTTTATTTTTATCATTCACCAACATAATCATGCTCGAAATTATGTTGAATGCCGCAACCAAAATAATCAGCGCTAAAATTAAAAACATAACTGTGCTTTCAACTTTTAGCGCATCGATAAAGCCTGCATTAGCCTGCTGCCAATCCGTTGCGTAAAGCCCTTCGTAACCTGACAAAATATTGTAAAGCTGGATTTTTATTTCTTCGATTCGTGTTGGATCTTCAGCAAAAATTTCAATTCCTGAAACAGTTTGTGGAAAACGAAAATGAATTTGCGCCATGTCAAAATTCATAAACACAGTTGTTGAATCATATTCATACATTCCGCTGTCAAACACACCACCAACTTCATAAGTTTTAATGCGCGGAATCGAGCCAATAATGGTTTCAGAAGTTTCGGCAGAAATAATTTTAATTTGATCACCAATTTTTAAATTCATGTTTTGCGCAACTGCAGAACCAACAATTACTGAATTTTTATTTTCTAAATTTTCAATTTTCCCAGCAGTAATATTTTGCGAAATTAATTTTTTATTTTTTAAATCATCAAGTTTCACACCCTTCACCAACCCGCCCAGATTCTTGCCCGCAACCGATAACATCGCCTGACTTTCAGCAATAGGATTTACATATTTTACACCCGGAATTTTTTGAATTTCTGCGATAATTTTTTCATATCCACCAATTTGATGCGCGCGACTATAAATTGTTAAATGCGAATTAATCCCCAAAATCCGATTCACCAATTCATAGCGAAACCCATTCATCACCGACATCACAACAATCAAAGTGGCAACGCCAATCATAATTCCCACAAAAGAAAAAATGGCGATCACCGAGATAAAACCTTCTTTGCGTTTTGATTTAAGGTAACGCAGCGCGATTAAAAATTCTAGTTTGGAGAACATTAGTTTGTTATTTTTTGTTTTAATAAAATTTCCGTTAGCGGATGGCTAATTGGTTCGATTTGATCTTTAGTTAAATAACCACTTGGAACTCTTTGAAACATTGCGATTGCGGCTTGTTTTGCCATTTCAGATTTTGTGGTTTCGTCTTTTGATTCAGAAGCAAGAAGCGCAACAAAAGTTTCACCAACTTTTGCACGGTGTTCATAAGATTCTTTTGAGTTTTTTAAAATATTCAAATCTCTCGTGACAGATTTTAAGTGATGAAAAACCAAAGACATTGCAACAGAAAATAAAATAAAAATCGGGATAAAAGATTGATCGATTATTCCTTTACGCCAGTGAAAAAGCCCGAGCCCAATAAATCCAAGCAAAGGCAAAACATAATTCACGATCCTCAAAATAAAAACTGTTCGAAGCCCATTTTTTATTTGTTCGTCGTAGGATTCAGAATGTTTGGCAAAATGCGTCGAAAGATTTTCCGTAGCTCGAGCAGATTTTAAATTAAATATTTCGGTTTTGATTTTATCATGCTCGCCAAAAAGCTCGTTCTTCAATTCAGACGAGTATTTTGATAAGTCGCTTTTTATTTTTGTTGTGTCTTTTGCGTTTTCAAATTTTTCAAGAATTTCATCTGCCTTTTTTAATTTGTAAGTCAGTTCAGCAAAAGAAAGTGCTTGAGCGATTTTGGTGCGATAGTTGCTAAAATTATTTTGCAACTTTATCGATATTTGTTCTTTCCAATATCTCTGATCTCGAATCTGTGAAGTAGGATCGAATCCTTCTATTTCTTTGGCTGTTTCGAGAATTTTTATAAAAAAATCATTGACCTCGTTGCCTAAAAATAGCTCCGAAAAATCTAAATCGACTTCAAATTGCTCAAATTTTTTTGCCCAAAGTTGCGCTTCCTTAAAATTTTTATCGCAATCATTAAATTTGAAATTTTGACCAAACCTTGGATTGAAACACAATTCTTCAACATTCAAACCGATTATATCTTCCAAAAACTTATATGTTTTTTGAGTCATTTTTAGCTAATTAATTTTTTAAAATTTTTATTTAAATTTCTTGCGCTGGACCGAGCTTGTAACTCCGTCCACATGTTCATTTTTGTTGGCTTGTTTGGCTTTGTTGCTCAAGGTTTTAATAATTTTGTATGAACATTAAGACGGAGCCAGAAGACCCCGTCTTGCGCTAGAAGAAGTCTTGCGTTAATTAATTTGTTACAAGCCCGAGTGGACCCCGTCGTGAAGACGGGGCGACAATTCTTTGGGGCATTATCCAAAGGAACAAATTATAGTACAAATTATAGTCAGCTGGATAAACTAAAGACACTGTCACCCCGTCTTCACGACGGGGTCCAATCGGGCTTACAACAACTTATAAAATCCCTTTGCTCGTTGAATATTCAAAATGAAAAACTTCGTCTGGATGAACAATTTTACGAATGTCGTGCGAAGCAGATGCGGCTTCGGCAAAACCAGTTAAAATTAATTTTAATTTATTTTTGTAAGTTGCGATGTCGCCAATTGCGTAAATTCCTTTTTGGGAAGTTTGCATGGTTGAAGCATCAATAATTTCGATGTGGTTTTTGTGAAGGTTTAAACCCCAATCGGCGATTGGGCCGAGTTCCATTGCTAAACCGAAAAATGGTAATAAATAATCGGCTTCAAGTTTTTTAACATTGCCATCAAAATCTTTTACTAAAACCGCTGAAAGCTTGCCATCATTGCCTTCAAGACCATCAAGTTGAAATGGGATTACTAATTCAATTTTTCCAATCGCAGCTAATTGTTTCATTTTATCAGCACTTTCCGGCGCGCATCTGAACTTATCGCGACGGTGAATTACGTAAACTTTTTTAGCAATTTCACCAAGGCTTAAAGCCCAATCAACCGCAGAATCGCCGCCGCCGGCAATTACTACATTTTTTCCAGCAAATTCTGCTTTCGAACGCACGGAATAAAAAATTGATTTTCCTTCATATTCTTCAATTCCCTCTAAAGGCGGACGATTAGGACCAAAGGCTCCGCAACCTGCTGCGATAATAATCGCTTTGCAGTTAATTTTAGTATTTTTTGAAGTTTCAATTGCAAAAGTTCCATCATCATTTTTGACAATTTTTTCAACGCGCTGATTCAAATGATAAGTCGGATTAAAAGGTGCGGCTTGGGCTTCGAGCAATTCAATTAGTTCACTAGCCAAAACTTGCGGATGCGCTGGAATATCATAAATCGGTTTTTCCGGATAAAGCGCAGAACATTGACCGCCGATTACTTCGAGAGTGTCAATAACATGCGATTTTATTTTTAACATTCCCGCTTCAAAAACAGAAAATAATCCAGCCGGACCTGCGCCGATAATTGCCAAATCAGTATTGTGTGTAGTCATGATTACGATTTTATTTTTAGAGATTTTTTTTCAAACTTAGGTTTCGACTGCCAAAAACACAAGTTCGCAAATCGCGACTTGATTTTGAAATTTCTAAAAAATATTTTGCAGGAACCTTTTTAGAATCACCATTAATTGAGTAAATCTGTCTTTATAAATAGATTTAAAATTCTTATCTCTTAAAAAACCCTAGGCGAGCCCGCCGTTTTATTGTCTGCAAAGCCTTGCACAATCTCAAAAACTAAAAACATGTTAAAAACTGCAAGCTTGGGTTTCCCAAGAATTGGCACTAATCGCGAGCTTAAAAAAGCTGTCGAAAGCTATTGGAAAAAAACTTCTTCCTCGTCGACGCGTAGCGCGACAGAAAATGATTTAGGTGATTTGCAAAAATCTGCGGCTGAAATCAGAGCAAAAAACTGGCAAACTCAAAAAGCTGCTGGAATTGCTTTTATTCCTTCAAATGATTTCTCATTTTACGATCAAATTCTTGACACAATCGCCTTATTTGGCGCAGTTCCTGATCGTTTTAAATTTAACGGCGGCAATATCGATTTAGATCTATATTTCGCAATGTCTCGCGGGGCGCAACGCGATGGAATCGACGTTATCGCAATGGAAATGACTAAATGGTTCGACACCAATTATCACTACATCGTTGCTGAATTTAAAAAAGATCAGCAATTTAAAATTTCTTCGAGCAAAATTTTTGATGAATATCAAGAAGCTAAAGCCCTTGGAATTGAAACTCGTCCTGTAATTGTTGGACCTTTGTCTTTCTTGCTTTTAGGCAAAACAATTGACGGCTCCGACAAACTAGATTTGCTTGATAATTTACTTGTTGCTTACGTTGAACTTTTCAAAAAATTACAAGAAATCGGCGTCAAAGATGTACAAATTGATGAGCCATTTTTAGTCACTGATTTGCCAAAAGGTGCAGCAGATGCTTACAAAAAAGCTTTCACTCAAATCAAGCAAGCTGCTGGTTCAATCAAACTTCACTTGGCAACTTATTTTGACAGTTTGAATGATAATGCTGAACTTGCTTTTGAACTTGGAACTGCGTCAGTTCACGTTGATTTGGTTCGCGCAGGTGAACAATTTGCTGAAGTTTTAAATCTTGTGAAAGCAGATCAAGCTTTATCTCTTGGTTTAATTGATGGCAGAAATATCTGGATTAATAATTTAGAAAATTCTGTTTCAATCGCTAAAAAAGCTGTAGAAAAATTAGGCCGCGATCGCGTTATTGTTGCTCCTTCATGCTCTTTAATTCACACGCCAGTTGATTTAAATTCTGAAACTGCGCTTGATGCCGAATTGAAATCTTGGTTAACTTTTGCGACTCAAAAACTTGATGAATTGGCTGTTATTGCAAAAGCTGCTGATGGTCAAGAATCTGAAGTTAAAGCCGCTTTGGACGCTAATAAAGCTGCAATTGAAAATCGCAAATCTTCAAAAAGAATTCATGATGATGCAGTTAAACAAAGAGTTTCTGCAATTGATGAATCTTTGATGAATCGCAAAAGCAATTTCGCGGCTCGTAAAAAAATTCAAGCTGATTTTATTGATTTGCCTTTGCTTCCGACTACAACAATCGGTTCATTTCCGCAAACTAAAGAAGTTAGAAAATATCGCGCTGACTTCAAAGCTGGCAATATTTCAGCAACCGAATATGAAAAATTTGTTCAGGAAGAAACTACTCGCACAATTCGTTTTCAAGAAGAAATCGGTCTTGACGTTTTAGTTCACGGCGAGTTTGAAAGAAACGACATGGTGGAATATTTCGGCGAACAGTTGAAAGGATTTTTCTTCACTAAAAATGGCTGGGTTCAAAGCTATGGCTCACGCTGCGTAAAACCGCCGGTAATTTTCGGTGACGTTTCTCGCCCCTCTCCAATGACTGTTGAATGGGCGAAATATGCTCAATCTCAGACTAAAAAAATCATGAAAGGCATGTTGACTGGCCCGATCACCATTTTGCAATGGTCTTTCGTGCGCGACGATCAACCTAGAAAAGACACTGCTTTGCAAATTGCTTTCGCAATTCGCGATGAAGTTAATGATCTGGAAAAAGCTGGAATTAAAATCGTACAAATTGATGAAGCCGCTCTTCGCGAAGGTCTTCCAATTCGTAAAGCAAACTGGGCAAACTATTTGAAATGGGCAGTTGAAGCCTTTAGAATCACAGCTTCTGGCGTTGAAGATAAAACTCAAATTCACACTCACATGTGCTATTCTGAGTTCAATGACATCATTGCCGCCATTTCTGACATGGATGCCGACGTGATTTCAATTGAAACTTCACGCTCACAAATGGAATTGTTGAATGCTTTCGTAAACTTCAAATATCCAAATGAAATTGGACCAGGCGTTTACGATATCCACAGCCCACGCGTTCCTAAACAAGAAGAAATGGAAAAACTTTTGCGCAAAGCATTAGATGTTTTAAAACCGGAACAAATTTGGGTAAATCCAGATTGTGGCTTGAAAACTCGTGATTGGCCAGAAACCAAGCAAGCACTTCAGTTGATGGTTGACGCAACTAAAGCAATTAGAGCTCAAATTCAGTAGTTTTACTGTTAATTTAGAGTTTAAAAAAACCGGTTCACAATTAATTTTGTGAACCGGTTTTTTTGTGGATACACCTCTCCAAACAATACTCTGTCATCCTGAACTTGTTTCAGGATGACCAATTAAACCCAAATCCGTCATTAGAAAAAAATCCACACAAAAAGTCGTTCAACCCAAATCCGTCATTAGAAAAAAATCCACACAAAAAGTCGTTCAATTTTTCTCTATTTCTTAGGCCAATTTCCTTCTTCACGAAGGTTCAAAAATTGAGTTGAAACGAATTGGTTTTTGGAAGTTGGTGGATTCTTCC
>CAIZZE010000059.1 GCA_903937405.1 uncultured Alphaproteobacteria bacterium
CAAGAAACATCAAAATTATTGCTAAATTGGGAAATAAAACTTAAATTTTTCGTAACTGAATTTTTTATTCAAAAATTCGGAATCAAAAAATCTCTGGGATCGAAATTTACTTGGGTAGATTTGGATTTTTAGAGGTTCCCTTAAGATATCTTCTTACACTTTAAATTTAAATCACCCTTCCGCCGCTAAAGCGACTCCCTCCCTCTTTTTCAAAGAAGGTTTAAATCGCAAAAAGATTGGTAATAAAAAATAAAATCGCCACCAAGTAAGAAATTGAAAGCAGCAAAGCAAAGAAAGAGAAGAATTCAAAATGCACTAAAGATGGCATTTTCATGTTGGAGAACTTCACTGAGAAAATCATGAAGCCACTCGCAAACAAAACTACAGAATAAATAAATGCAAAAAACCCACTCTCAAAAAAATCAGCAAGAAAAAACAATCCGTATAGAAAAATTATCGGCACCAGAAAATTTATTAAGGCAGATAAAATTGGGTCGTTTTTCATTATCTGAAATTTAAAGATTTATTGTTTAGAAATCGGTTAAAAAAAGCCTAAAAGACTTTTAAAAACTAATGAAAAATCACGCAACAAAAAACCCCGCCACTTTTCCAAATGACGGGGTTTTTAATTTAAGACTTAAATCAAATTATGAATTAACGTCAACTTGGTAAGAAAGAGCGCAAGTTTTTGAAGTGCTGGCAGTCAAATAAGTAACGTTAGCAATATTTGATGCAGTGTAACAGCCTGTAGTAGCACCTGGGTTAATGCCTCTAACTTTACCAGAGTTTGCAAAACCATCATCAATTTTAGAATCGATTGATAGAGCATCAGATCCAGGTAAAGCGGCTGTTGAAATGTTAGTACCAAGGATTGGAGTAGCCGTCGTACTAGCAGTACCAGTAATACCAGAGGTTAGAATTACAACGTTTTGATTTGCAGCAGTATTTATCGCACCTTCTGTATAATTACGATAGTCAAACACCCAACCAGCAGATTGAATTTTTGATGCTGGAGCAGTTGAAGTTGAAGTTGAACCAAATAATGGAGCAATAGTTGCGACGGCAGGAGCATTTAAGCTGATAGAGTCAATTGCGCCAATTGTTCTTAGTTGTACCCATGCATTAGCGCTTTCAGCTGTTATATTACCAGCACCGGCGCAGGTCCCTGTAGAAGCGGCAGTGCTAAAATAATCGATTGAACTAGTATTGTTACCACAGCCACTATTTCCAATCGAAGTTGAAAAATCACCTGGAAGACCATTAAATTGACTATAGAATGCATTTACTGCGACAGCATATCCTCTCGCTTCACCCATTACTGAACGAAGTTGCGAGCTTTTAATCAAGCTTGCACCGCCAGTTACACCAGCAATCAACAAACCGATAATGATTAACACGATTGATAATTCAATCAGTGAGAATGCCGATTTTTTTGAGGAAAAAGTTTTTTTCATATTTTGAGCGAAAATTTTATTAATATTAAAGGCGATATTTAAATCTAAGGGATTCGGTTTGAAGCTAATTAGGTGTCGCATTTTTTGATGTCAAATAATTTTTCTAAAACTTATTTTAGAAAAAAAATTTGTCTCATTTCGCCTCAAACTAAATCATGAATTATGTTACACAAATTTTATTTCTAAAATTTCATAATTCATGATTCCCCCCGGAGTTTTGATTTCAACTTCATCTCCAACTTCCTTGCCAATCAGAGCTCTGGCAACTGGCGAGGAATTTGAGATCAAGCCTTCATCAATGTTAGCTTCAAACTCGCTAACAATTTTATAGGCAACTTTTTTATCACTATTTAAATCTTCCAGTTTTACCGTTGCGCCGAAGCGAACTTTATCACCGGAAAGCTTTGAAATATCAATAACTTCAGCGCGCAAAAATTTATCTTCCAAATCACCAATTTGTGCTTCAATAAATCCCTGCTTATCTTTTGCAGAATGATATTCTGCATTTTCTTTTAAATCTCCAAGTTCACGTGCAGCGGCGATTTGCTTGATTATATTCGGTCTTTCCACATTTTTTAAATTGTGAATTTCTGCTTTTAATTTTTTATAACCTTCAATTGTGATTTGAAATTTTTCCATTTTACACCCTATTAATATTTGTAATTATCAGTTTTAAACGGCCCGCTCACATCAACATTTATATAGTCTGCTTGCTTCTTGTTCAACTTAGTTAGCTTTGCTCCAAGTTTATCTAAATGAAGGCGCGCAACTTTTTCATCCAATTCTTTTGGCAAAATATAAACTTTATTTTCATATTTTTTATAATTATTCCACAATTCAATTTGCGCCATAACCTGATTGGTAAAGCTGGCTGACATCACGAAAGCACTGTGTCCAGTCGCGCATCCCAAATTTAATAATCTGCCTTCAGCAAGAAGAATAATTCTTTTGCCATCAGGAAATGCAATTTGATCAACTTGCGGTTTGATGTTAGTCCATTTCAGATTTCTTAAAGCTTCAACTTCGATTTCATTGTCAAAATGACCAATGTTACCAACGATCGCGCAATCTTTCATAGCGCGCATATGCTCAATTGTAATGATATCAACATTTCCCGTTGTTGTGATAAAAATATCAGCTTGAGAAACTACATCTTCGATTGGCAAAATTTGGAATCCGGCCATCGCAGCTTGAAGTGCGCAAATTGGATCAATTTCAGTTACCACAACTCTCGCGCCTTGTGATTTGAAAGCGTCGGCACAACCTTTACCAACATTTCCATAACCACAAATTACTACCATTTTTCCGGCAATCATTACATCAGTTGCGCGTTTTACGCCATCAATCACACTTTCTTTACAACCGTAAAGATTATCAAATTTTGATTTAGTAACTGCGTCATTAACATTGATTGCAGGCACTTTTAATTTATTGTTTTTTTCCATTTGATAAAGTCGCGCCACACCAGTTGTAGTCTCTTCTGACAGACCTTTGATTTGAGCTAAAACTTCTGGATATTCTTCGTGAATCATTTTGGTTAAATCGCCACCATCATCCAAAATCATGTTTGGAACCCAGCCTGGTTTTCCGACAATTGTTTGTCTGATACACCAATCATATTCTTCTTCGGTTTCACCTTTCCAAGCAAAAACCGGAATTCCAGCTTCAGCAATAGCTGCAGCAGCTTGGTCGGATGTTGAAAAAATATTGCATGAACTCCAGCGCACTTCTGCACCAAGAGCAGTCAAGGTTTCAATCAAAACCGCAGTTTCAATTGTCATATGTAAACAGCCGACAATTTTAGCGCCTTTAAGTGGCTTGGAAGCTCCAAATTCATGGCGCAAAGACATTAATCCTGGCATTTCATTTTCTGCTAAAATGATTTCTTTTCTGCCCCAAGCAGCCAAAGAAATATCCTTTACGCGGTAGTCATTTGTCATAAAAATTCTTTTAAAAAGTTAGAGAAAATTGGGAGAATAAAGCATCAGCCAGAAGAATGGAATAATGAGTGCGTGACCAAAATTACTGCGCTTCTTTTTGTTTGGAATATTAAAAAGAAGGAACAGGGTTAAAATCATCATCACCGTAAAAAAGTAAAATAAAAATAGACTTTGATGCATACAAACTGAAGCGATGAGAATGAATTTAGTATAATCATAAGATTGCACTTCATTAGCAAAAAGTCCGTTGGTTTTTTTGTAAAAAATCTGGTAAAAAATCACCGCAAAAACCACGCCAATTGCAGCTGAAAAAGTTACATCAATCACATTTTGATCTTGCAAAACGCGATTGGCAATTCCGATCATCAAAATAAAATTCAGAATTTGTTGCGGAAAAATTTTGTGAGTAAAATCAGTTGCGAGCAATATTACCAAGCCCACAGAAAGCATCGAATAAATTAGAAATTCCTGACTGAAAGAAAATTTCAAGAAACATAAAACGAAGGAAATCGTTGTCGCAAGTTCAATAAAAAGATGAGTACGCGGAATTTTAGTTTGGCAATTTTTGCATCTTCCTAAAGTGAAAAGCCAATTTACAAGAGGTATTAATTCACGAGTTCTAATGATTGTATCGCATTGCGGACATCTTGATTTAGGCCCGAAATAACGTCCAAAACATGATTCGTTCAAAGGCAAACGATAAGCAAAAAGTGTGGCGTAAGAACCAAAAATCGCTCCAAAAGCGGCTGAAATTATTATTCCAAAAAATTGTTCCATGGGAAATTATGTTTAGTTTTGATGGTTTTGTTTTTGGAAGTTAGAAAATTGCTATCTGTATTTTTCCAAAAATAAAATCACATCCGCGCGATCTTGCGGCTTTTTTAAACCCGCAAAAGCCATTTTAGTCCCCGGCAAATATTCTTTTGGTTTTGTAATAAAAGAATTAACTGATTCGGAGTCCCAATTTCCGCCTTTGGCTTTCATTGCTTCTGAATAAGAAAATCCCGCAAAAGAGCCTCTTTTTCTACCGACAACGCCATATAAATTCGGACCAACTTTTGCCGCTTCGCCTTTACCAATAGAATGACAAGTTGCGCATTTTTTGAAAGTTTTCGCCCCGCGATCAATATCAGCGGTTTTCATCATGGTTGCCAAATCAACTGGCTTTTCTTCTTTTTTTACCACTGGTTTTCCGTCAGCCGAAATTTCAATTTCAAAGCCGCGTTTGATCACTTTTTTTTGCTGATAAAGCAAACTGCTAAAAAGCGTCGCAAATAGAACTAGCAATATTGCAAAACCAAAAGCGATGCCCTGAATTTTAAAATCAGCCAGCTTAAAATTGCTGATTTTTTTTCTTAGTTTAGAAATTATTTTTTTGATTTTTTCCATTTTTTAGTCGAACAAAGTTGAAACAGATTTCTCTAAGGAAATGTTTCTAATCGCCTCTCCGATAAGATCGGCAATGTTAATAATTTTAATATTTTTAGTCGCCTTCGTGATTTCTGAAGGCTCAATTGAATTGGTAATAACCAAATTTTTTAATTTAGAATCGGCAATTCTCTCGCCAGCTTTTCCCGATAAAACTCCGTGAGTAATGTAAGCAGAAACTGAAATTGCTCCTTTTTTAATTAGGGCTTCAGCAGCGTTACACAAGGTTCCACCTGAATCGACCATATCATCAACGATGATGCAATTTTTTCCTTCAACTTCACCAATTATATTCATAACTTCGCTAACTCCTGCTTGCGGACGACGTTTATCAACGATTGCCAAATCTGATCCGATTTTACTAGCAATTGCTCGGGCACGAACAAGTCCACCAACGTCTGGTGACACAACTACCAAATCTTTTAAATCAAAATTTTTCTTGATGTCACGCACAAAAACTGGTGCAGCGTAAAGATTGTCCAAAGGAATATCAAAAAATCCCTGAATTTGTCCGGCGTGTAAATCCACTGTCAAAACACGATCGGCACCGGCTGAGGTAATTAAATTTGCAACAAGCTTTGCCGAAATTGGCGTGCGTGGCGCTGCTTTGCGATCTTGTCTGGCGTAGCCAAAATAAGGAATTACTGCGGTGATTCTTTTTGCTGAAGCGCGACGCAGCGCATCAATTGCAATCAACAATTCCATGATGTTGTCATTGGCCGGATAAGAAGTTGATTGCAGCACAAAAATATCTTCGCCGCGCACATTTTCTTTGATCTCGACAAAAACTTCCATATCGGCAAAATTTTTAACTTCAGCGTCAATTAGCTTCAAACCAAGATAATTCGCAATTTCTTGCGACAAAATTCGATTGCTGTTGCAGGCCAAAAGTTTCATGATTTTTAATTGAAAGTTTTACTAAGGTGCGGAAAAGTTCAGGCGCGACAATATTTTTTGAAGTCCAAATATCAACTTTTTTTTCTTAACCAAAATGGAAGACATCGAATTTTACGACATAGTTAAAATTTTGCACATCGTTGCAGTAATTTCATGGCTTGCTGGACTTTTATATTTACCAAGAATCTTTGTTTATCACGCTCAAGTAGCGGTTGGCTCTGAAACTGACAAAATTTTCCAAACCATGGAAAAACGCCTTCTGCGCTACATAATGCTGCCTTCAATGCTACTGGTTTTTATTTTCGGTTTTTATCTTGCTTCCCAAATCGGTTTTGAATTTATCTGGCTTCACATCAAGATAACATTGGTTTTAATCCTTGCCAGCTATCACGGATTTTTATCGCGCTGCCGCAAAAATTTTGCCAAAGGTGAAAATAAATATAGCCAAAAATTCTATCGCTTAATCAATGAAGTGCCAACTGTTTTGATGATTTTCATTGTAGCTCTCGTAATTTTAAAACCTTTTTAAAATGCAAAATTTAATTGAAATCACTGAAAAAAAATTCGATGTAATTTTAGATTTACGCTACGCAACTTCCAACAATGTTTGCGGTCAAAAACTTTACGCCTCCCCTTTCTGTTACTTGCACGAAGCAGCAATTCCGCATTTTGAACAGGCCATAAAATCAGCAAAAAATCTAGGATTAAAATTAAAAATTTTTGACGGATTTCGGCCCCTAGAAGTTCAACAATATATGTTTAATAAATTTCCATCTAACGATCCGAAAGGCGGTTTTGTTTCCAATCCAAATGGCGGCGTAATTCCGCATTGCCGTGGCGTTGCGATTGATTTAACGCTGACCGATTTAGATGGAAATGAACTTGATATGGGAACTGATTTTGATGAATTTTCAGAATTAGCTTTTCATAATTGCGATAAAATTTCCGCCGCAGCGCAGCGCAATCGCTTGATTTTATTAGGCTTAATGAGCGCAGCTGGTTTTGATTTTTATTCTAAAGAATGGTGGCATTACCAACTTTTCAAACCACGTGAATATGAAGTTGTAAAAACTGCGCAAGGAATGGTGGCGGTTTAATTTGACCTTCTTGAATTGATTAACTTAGATCCTGAAACAAGTTCAGGATGACGAAATTTTTTTAGACTTCATACTTCCAACATCATTATCCTGAACCCAGCATTGTGATCCAGATCCCAGAATCGTCATCCTGAACTTGTTTCAGGATCTAGCTCAAATTAAAAAACATCCTTACAATGAAATTCTCCGACTTAAATTTTGAAAATCATTTTGAAAAACTTGGAGCCGATTTCTCCTCAAAAACAACACCTCAAGCTCTGGAAAATTCATTTGTTGCAATCTGCAGCGCAAGTGCTTGCGAATTAATCGACCTCAATAAATTAGAATTTAAAAACCGCGATTTTCTTGATTTTATTACCGCAAAAACTTCTAACCAAAATTCCACAAACCTCGCCATGCTTTACGCCGGTAATCAATTTGGCCATTTCGTTTCGCAACTCGGCGATGGTCGCGCAATTTTACTGACTCAAATAAAAAATAAAAAAAATGAAAATTGGGATTTGGTTTTAAAAGGTGCGGGCCTTACTCCTTATTCACGAATGGGCGATGGCAAAGCGGTTTTGCGTTCTTCAATTCGGGAATTTTTAATTTCTGAAAGCATGTTTCATCTAGGAATTCCAACCTCGCGCGCACTTTGTTTAATTGCATCCGAAGAAAAAGCTTATCGAAATGGCATGGAACCCGCCGCACAAATAATTCGTATGGCACCAAGCCACGTGCGCTTTGGCAGCTTTGAAGTATTTTTTTATCGCAAGCAAAATGATAAAATAAAAACTCTCGCCGATTATGTTATTGAGCAAAATTTTTCAGATCTGAAAAATGAAAAAAATAAATATGCACTTTTTCTGCAAAACGTTGTTGAATCAACAGCCAAGCTTATCGCCAAATGGCAAGCTTTCGGATTTTGCCACGGAGTTTTAAACACCGATAATATGTCGATTTTAGGAATTACTTTCGATTACGGACCTTTTGGTTTTTTAAACGAATATAATCCGCATCACATTTGCAATAGTTCGGACCACGAAGGACGCTACTCTTTCGCTAATCAGCCTTATATTGGAATGTGGAATTTACATGCTTTTGCAGTAACACTTTCGAGCCTGATTTCGATGGAAGAACAAAAAGAAATTCTCAGCAATTATGAAAAAATTTTCCTCGATGAATATCATAATTTAATGGCTGCAAAGCTTGGATTTTCAAAGGTCGATACAGAAATTAAAAAATTAATTTATCAAACTTTAGACCTGCTTGCAAAATACAAAATTGATTACAGTTTTTTCTTCAGAAATATCGCAAAACTTGATGTTATATTGAAAATATCTAACGATGATTCATGGCGTGAAGCCGCCACAACTTGGCACTCTAACTACCAAAAATTAAAACCGAATTTTATCAATTTGCCAAATCCAAAATTCATTCCCCGCAATCATTTGTTACAAACCGCAATAGAAAAAGCCACTTACGAAAATGATTTTTCGGAAGTAAAAAAATTACAGGAAATTTTTGCTAAACCTTATGAAGAGCAACCAGAAAACGAAGATTACGCAGCACTTCCTCCGACTTGGGCAAATGAGATTTCAATTTCTTGCTCAAGTTAAAATCAAAAAAATAATTTTATCAAAACAGCTACAAAATAAACTATTGGTAACAAGTTAAAAGTCCGTAAAGGCTTGATAAATAAGGAGTTGCAACTGATTTTCTTTTGGCAAAATTAATTGCATTTCCTAAAATTGCTTCAATTTCCATTTTTCTTTTTGCCTCAAAATCAAGAAGCATACTGGTTTTATAAGGCTTCATTTTTAAGGTCGCTTCAAGATTTTTTTCAATCACATCTTTAGGCAATTTAAAGCCGTCAATTTCAGCTAAAATACAAACTTCCTGCATCACATTTTTAACCAGATTTTTAGTTGCTTTGCTGCTTAATATTTTATCAGTTGTAGCGCCGTGAGTTAGCACCGATATTGGATTAAAAGCCGCATTCCAAACCAATTTTTTCCAGCGTTCCATTTGAATATTTTCACTCACTTCACAAGGCACACCGGATTTTTTCCACATTTCGGCAAGCTCAATGGTTTTCTGAGAAACACCTTTGGGGAAATCACCAATAATTAATCTGCCATAATCTTGATGATTAATAATTCCACTGCCTTCGCGACTCACACAAGCGAAAGCAATTCCACTAATTAAATGATGATTGGGAAATGCATTTACTACATTTTTTTCGATATGAATTCCGTTTTGCAATAAAATTATCGAACTGTTTTTAGCCAGTACTGGCGCGATTAAATCAGTCACCGAAATTTCCGGCAAAACTTTAGTTGCCACCAAAATAAAATCGGCCTCATCTTCATAATCATGCAAATCACATAAAGTTTTTTTAGGTGTAAAATGAAAGTCGCCAAAACAACTTTTTATTGCGATGCCGGATTTTTTTACTACCTCAAAATCTGATCTACAAAATATTGATACCTCAGCTCCAACTTGTGAAAGTTTGGCTCCGTAGAAACCACCAATTGCACCGGCTCCGATTACTAGAATTTTTGTCATTTTAAAATTGTCCCATTTTTAATCATTTTAATGGACTTCAATTGTAAAAAATTATTTTACAACCTAGCTAGTTTTTAAACTTCTTAAAACTTTTTTAAAAAACCAGCCATCAGGAGCAAATCATGTTTACAGAAATGGCCTCGACGACACTAGAAAATATCCAAAAAATTCTGGGTAAAAAATTTATCGATATCGTACTTGGAATTGTAGTGTTGTCTGCACTTACTTCAGTTTGCTTTTACATTGGCTTGTTCCGCTCTCTTGGCATTTATATGAGCGATATCGACATGAGTATTTTTGAACTTTTCGATATCGAAATTGTAGTAATTATCGGCATTATTTATGCCATTATTTATGATAAAGGTATCAAACATTCGCATTATCCTGACGGGCCGCTTTCTACCAACTACAAAGCCAACAGCATATTGGTTGTTTCCTTTTTGTTTTTGTTAATGATTTTTGCAATTTACCAAGGCCCTTATTCACCAGACGCGGTTCTTTCTTATTTGAACGAAAATATCAGCCTATTCTTTTTCCCATGTATCATCACTGGTTTTTTCATGTGGTGTTTACTTTCTTTCAGAAAACGTTCTGCAATTGAATTTGCTTTAATTTTCTGTTCAATTTCCATGGTTTCTTACACTGCTGGCGTGTATCGCGCTGAAGATCTGATTTTAAATGGCTCAAAGAATAACCATGTTATTCAGTTAAAACATGGCAATAGAATGGAATGTTTTTTGATTAAAAGATTTAGGTCCGGCGATTTAGTTTTTTATAAAAATGAACCAACTTTTATCAGTAGTGAATCTGACCGCATTTTAAGATTTAGAACACTTTCTAATGTTACCGAAATGTCAACAGGCGTAAGAGCTGGTACAGAATAATTTACAATATTTAGGTCGCTTAAAAAACGACCTATACCAAACTAAAAATCTATAATCTGCATTAAATTATTGGTTACATATTTTTCCGGAATTAAATCCGAACTAGTCGCACTAAAAAAAGACTGCAAAGAAGTCGCAGTAATTTCCTCAAATAAATCTTTCTTCCTTCTCTCATCTAAATGAGAAACTACTTCGTCAAAAATTAAAACTGTCGGATGGTTTTTATAATTAGCTGAAATCTTGGCGCGCGCCAGCGTAATTCCAATCATGATTGATTTCTGCTCTCCAGTTGAAGAGCGCATTGCAGAGGCATTTTTTTCACGAAATAGCGCATCAAAATCACTTCTGTGAACACCGAAATTTGTTTTAAAATTCACCAAATCTATCGCGCGATTTTCCTCTAATTTATTTTTGTAATTTTCTTCGATTTGCACCGCACTTTGTTTCATAACAGTTTGTTCAATATCACCATTCACTAATAATTCCGGTTTAGGAAAATTTGATGAAAAAGATGCAATCGCTTTATTGAAAAATTCAATGGCTTCAATGCGCGCCGATGCTATTGCTATGCCTAATTCAACAATTTGGTTTTCGATTGCGTCAAGCCATTTAGCACTACTTTTTTGGGCGCCATATTTTTGCAAAATCAGCAATCTTTCTTTGAGTAATTTTTGGTAATTATTGATGCGAGAAACATGCTCAGAATCAAGGTCGGAAACGATTTTATCCATATAATCGCGGCGCTCACTTTTGCCTAAAATAAAAAGCTGCTCTAGTTGCGGAGTTAGCCAAATAAAATTTATTAAATGATTTCTGATATCGCTTTGACGCTTAGAACTAATTGATTCACCATTAATTTCAAAAAGTTTTTTCTTTTGCTGCGCGTTAAAAGAAATGCCAATTTTTTCAATAAATTCATGACCAAAAATTTCAGCAAAAAGACCAAATTGAGGCTGTTTATTTTTATTAATAGTATCATCAAAAATCATTTCATCAAAATCAGCGCCACGCATTGAAGAACTGCGCCCGAGCAAAGTTAAAGCCTCAAGAATATTGGTTTTTCCGCTGCCATTTGGGCCAGCGAAAAGCACTAATTGCGAGGAGAATTCGATTTTTTTTGAGAGGAAATTTCGGAAATTTGTGAGGACTAACTTTTCTATTTTGAGCATGTTATGGAAAGTTGTCACTTGGTGAATTGCGAAACTAGATCCTGAAAATAAGTTCAGGATCTAGTTTGAACTTATACTGTTTGAAAAATATTAAATCCTAACCGGCATAATCACAAATACCGACGACATATCTTTCGCTTCAATCAACGCCGGAGAAGCGCCATCTTTGAATCGCATCAATAATTCTTCTTTGTCAATTTGGCCGATAATATCCAATAAATAACGTGAATTAAAACCAGTTTCAATACGCTCACCAGAATAATTCACATCTAATTCTTCGTAAGCAAAAGAACCGTCATTGGTATTCACCTGTAAACTCATTTTTCCATTTTCAATGATAAGTTTAACCGATCTGTGTTTATCGGTTGCAACCGTTGAAACCCGGTCAACACAATCAAAAAAATTGCGGCGATTAATCACGGCAATTTGTGTGTTATTTTTGGGCAAAACCTTGTCGTAATCAGGAAATTCGCCGTCGATTAGTTTCGAAACGATTGTTGCTTGATCAGTTGTGATTTTAATTTTTACGCGCGAAACTGCGATTTTAACTTTTTTAGAACCATCAATAATTCTTCTGATTTCGGCCACCGATTTTTTTGGCAAAATCACACCAAATGGCGCTTTTAAATCAGAAATTAAAAACGACAAAGCAAGTCTGTGACCATCAGTTGCAATGGTGCGCAACTCGAAACCAGAATCTTTTTGTAAAGCTTGTAAAAACAAACCATTTAAATAATAGCGCGTTTCATCGTTTGAAATTGCGAAACGGGTTTTATCAATCATTTTGGCAAATTTTTCTGCCTCAACTTCGATTTCTGCACTTAATTCACCTTCCGATAAATTTGGAAATTCTGACGCATCAATACAAGGCAGGCTATATTTTGATTTACCAGATTTGATCTGCATAATTGTTGGGCTGTCTTGCGAAATCATCACGCTTGAACCATCAGGAATTTTTCTGACAATATCAAAAAACATTTGCGCCGGAACGGTTGTAGAACCGCTGGTTTTCATGTCTGATTCGAAAGAAGAAGTCACCAAAATATCCATATCAGTTGCCAGTAAAACGACTTTGTCATCTTTGGCTTCGATTTTGATATTTTGTAAAACCGGAATAGTATTTTTCTTCTCAACAGCGCCATTAACATTGGCAATGGCTTTTAGCAGCACCTGCTTTGCGACTTCAAATTGCATAATTTTTAAAATTGATTTGTGGGTGAAATTTAGCCGTCAGAACTTAAGAAGAGAGCGGTTAAATTCAACTAAAAAAGCTGATGAGTTTCGGATTATTTTTGGCTTGGTTGTTTTGGTATAGTTCACAGTTTTAGTTGAGATCGTATGGAAGAGGTCCATAGGATCTCAACTAAATCTTCTAAACCGCAGCATCACTCACATTTGGAACGAAGCTCGAGGTAGAAACATGGCTACTTCCGACTGAATTTACCGAAGGTTTTCTGATTTCTTTCCCCGCCAATAGATTCTTAATTTCATCACCACTTAAAGTTTCATATTCCAACAAAGCTTGCGCCAGTTTTTCCAAATCATCTTTTTTATCTTTAAGAATTTTTTTCGCACTTTGCAAAGCTTCTTCAATTATACGCTTAACTTCTTCATCAATAATTCTTCCCGTATCTTCAGAAAAAGTTTTTTGTGCCGCATAAAATTTTCCGCTATCTTCTTCACCATAATCCACCGCGCCAACTTTGTCACTCAAGCCCCAACGCGTAACCATGCTGCGCGCCATACTTGTTGCTTGTGCAATATCAGAAGATGCGCCAGTTGTAACTTTATCATAACCAAAAATCATTTCTTCCGCCGCGCGTCCACCCATGGCAACTATTAAATCATCATGAAGTTTGGCTCGAGTTATTGAAAAACGATCATTTTCTGGTAGGCGCATAACCAATCCCAGCGCACGTCCGCGCGGAATAATTGTTGCCTTGTGAATTGGATCAGAATTTGGGCAATTAAGCGCCGTAATTGCGTGTCCAGATTCGTGATATGCCGTTAATTCTTTTTCTGATTTTTGCATGATCATCGATTTTCTTTCCGAACCCATCATGATTTTATCTTTGGCTTCTTCCAGATTATCCATCGTAACCATTTTTTGGTTGTGACGAGCAGCAGTTAGAGCACCTTCATTTACCAAATTTGCCAAATCTGCGCCCGCAAAACCAGGAGTTCCGCGTGCGATTGTTTTGACATCAATATCAACTGCCGCGGCAACTTTTTTCAAATGGACAGCGAGAATTTGTTCGCGGCCCAAAATATCAGGATTTGGAACATTAATCTGACGATCGAAACGACCTGGACGCAGTAAAGCGCGATCCAAAACATCAGGACGATTTGTAGCAGCAATAATTACAACACCTTCATTTTCAGCGAAGCCATCCATTTCAACTAATAATTGGTTTAAAGTTTGTTCACGTTCATCATTTCCACCACCCACTCCCGAGCCTCTGTGACGACCAACTGCGTCAATCTCATCGATAAAAACAATGCAAGGCGCAGATTTTTTGGCTTGCTCGAACATGTCGCGCACACGACTCGCGCCAACACCAACAAACATTTCAACAAAATCAGAACCCGAAATTGAAAAAAATGGCACGCCAGCTTCACCAGCAATTGCGCGCGCCAGCAAGGTTTTACCGGTTCCGGGAGATCCAATTAATAAACAACCGCGCGGAATTCTGGCACCAACATCAGTATATTTTTTGGCATCTTTTAAGAAATCGACAATTTCAGTGAGTTCTTGTTTGGCTTCATCAATGCCTGCAACATCAGCGAAAGTAACTTTGGTTTTGCTTTCCTGCAAAAGTTTGGCGCGTGATTTTCCAAAACCAAAAGCACCGCCGCGAGACCCGCCACCAGAAGCGCCGCGAGCAAAAAATATCCACAAACCAATCATTAAAATAAAAGGTAACCAACCTAAAATTCCGGCAATAACTTTTTCAGACTTGCTAACCAAAGGCAGCGCGTTGATTTCAACACCTTTTTCTTGCAGCGCTTCAACTAAATTAGGATATTCTGGAAGATAAGTATAAAATTGACCGCCGCTTTTAAATTTTCCGACCAAATCATTTCCTTTGATGTCAACTTGATTAACTTCACCGGCATCAACTTTTTTCATGAATTCACTAAAGATCAACTTATTGCCCGACACACCGTCAGGCCCGCCAATTAAGTTTGAAATTGTCATTACCACAGCAAAAATAACCAACCAGATGAAGAAGTTTTTTGAATTTTTCATGAAATTTTTTTAGAAATTTGAAGCAATATTTATTAGTAAAGAACTTAGGAATGAATTGAGTAATTTCAATTGCTGATTATTAAAATTAATCACATTTTTTATAAAAATTCGACACCATCCCTAATTCTTGAGATAGGTATAAATAAAAAGAGTCCCTAAATTGTGGGATCAAAATAATAATGAACCAAACATCTTGCTGAAATATTATGATAACACTTCCATATACAGAAATTATCGATCTAAAATCAACTTATAATGAAGTTGAATATAGTTTATTCATAAGAACTCCCAATGATTATAAAACTAGTAACAAAGCTTATCCAAGCTTGTTTTTGCTCGATGCGCAATATTTGTTTTCAGCTTGTTATGGAGTTCAGAAAATTTATGAAAATTACATTATTATTGGCATTGGACATAAAGATTTCGACTTTAAAGAACTAGATCAAGAAAAACGCGGACACCTAATTGAAATCAACAGAGATAGAGATTTTTTGCCCTGGAAAATAAATAGAAATATTTTTGCTAAGGGAGTTAGTGAAGCTGAAATTGATGAAATTGTTAGCGCTTCTGGACAGGCTGAAAAATTTGCCGAGTTCATAAGCTATCAAGTCGTTGCGTTGATTGATCAGAAATTCAGAACCACCAAAGACCGAATTTTAATCGGCCATTCATTCGGGGGAGTTTTTGTGAGCTTTATGTTATTTTGCCATCCTGAAAATTTTACGAAATACATCGCTATTGCTCCAGTTTTAGCCTCCGAATATTATCAAGAAAAAAAGATGTTTGAAGCTTTGAAGAGAAAAATTTCTGACACAAAAAAATTTGCTTATTTTTCAATTGGCGGCGAAGAGAGAGATAATCGTATTAATAACTATGTTGGCGTAGTAGAAAAATCTTGTTTAAAAATTGCAGAACTTTCCAACATCGTCGGCAAAGTTGAAGTAATCGCTGCAGAAAATCATGTGTCAGTTGTAACTCCAAGTATTTGGCGCGGACTAAAGTTCTTTGATGAGAATTTAAACTAAAATTTTTCTAAAAATAAATTTTAAATTCAAAGACTTAGTGTTGATAATTTTTTTACGAAAGATTCGTTTATTACTCAGGATCTTGGTGTTTTAATCAAACGAAGTGTGATTAATTGCTTATTTTACCTGTAGTGACGAGATAAGATCCTGAAAAATTTGGGGGGATGACGATGCAGGAAAGTCATTGAAGCTGCATCATCCTGAACTTGTTTCAGGGGGATTTATCTATCCGTAATTTAATGCGTTAGCCAACTAAATTTTAGACAATAAAAAACCCGCTTAACTGTTTAAAGTTAAGCGGGTTAATTTTTTATTTTAATCGTAGCAATTTAATGTCACTTATAAGCTTGGCGACAACCTACTCTCACTGGACATAAAGACCAAATACCATCGGCGCGACGTACGTTTCACTTGCGAGTTCGGAATGTGATCGAGTGGTTCCATACCGCTATCCTCACCAAGCCAACAAGTGACATTAAATTATAATAATCGATAACTAGAGTAATACCTGCTATTTCAATTGTGTTGTTTATCTCAAGATCCTTACGAATCTTTAATTCGAGCTAGTGTATATTATACCACACATAGTTCAAAAAATAAGCCAATCGGGTAATTAGTACTGGTTAGCTTAATGCATTACTGCACTTACACACCCAGCCTATCAACGTGGTAGTCTACCACGACCCTAATAGGGAAAACTTGTTTTGAGGGAGGCTTCCCACTTAGATGCTTTCAGCGGTTATCCCGTCCATACTTAGCTACCCAGCAATGCTCTTGGCAGAACAACTGGAACACCATTGGTATGTTCAACTCGGTCCTCTCGTACTAAAGTCAACTCCTCTCAATTTTCCAACACCTGCGGCAGATAGGGACCGAACTGTCTCACGACGTTCTGAACCCAGCTCACGTACCACTTTAATCGGCGAACAGCCGAACCCTTGGGACCTTCTTCAGCCCCAGGATGTGATGAGCCGACATCGAGGTGCCAAACGATTCCGTCGATATGAACTCTTGGGAATCATCAGCCTGTTATCCCCGGCGTACCTTTTATCCGTTGAGCGATGGCCCTTCCATACAGAAACCACCGGATCACTATGACCGTCTTTCGACTCTGCTCGACTTGTAGGTCTCGCAGTCAGGCAAGCTTTTGCCATTGCACTCTAAAAACTGATTTCCGTCCAGTCTGAGCTTACCATTGCGCGCCTCCGTTACTCTTTGGGAGGCGACCGCCCCAGTCAAACTACCCACCATACAGTGTCCTAAGCACCGATAGAGGTGCTCTAGTTAGAAGTCAAAAATAAGAAGAGTGGTATTTCAAGGACGACTCCACTTGGCCTAGCGACCAAGCTTCAAAGTCTACCACCTATCCTACACATCTCATTTTTGAATTCAGTGTAAAGTTATAGTAAAGGTGCACGGGGTCTTTCCGTCTAACCGCAGGAATACCGCATCTTAACGGCAAATTCAATTTCACTGAGTCTGCACTGGAGACAGAGGGGAAGTCATTACGCCATTCGTGCGGGTCGGAACTTACCCGACAAGGAATTTCGCTACCTTAGGACCGTCATAGTTACGGCCGCCGTTTACTGGGGCTTCTATCAGGTGCTTGCACACCATCAATTGACCTTCCAGCACCGGGCAGGCGTCAGACCCTATACCTCATCTTTATGATTTAGCAGAGCCCTGTGTTTTTGGTAAACAGTTGCTACCCCCATTTATGTGCCACCTGTCGCAGCTTGCGCCACTACAGGCCATCCTTCTCCCGAAGTTACGGATGCATTTTGCCTAGTTCCTTCAGTGCAGTTCTCTCAAGCGCCTTAGTATTCTCAACCCATCTACCTGTGTCGGTTTTGGTACGGACTTAAAGTGGGGCTATTTCCTGGAAGCAACTTCGACGCATCTCCAATCCATTCAGGAGACACGCAAAAGAACACTCCGTCACTCACCACCTGGTTTGGGAATATTAACCCAATTGCCATCGACTACGCCTTTCGGCCTCGCCTTAGGTTCCGACTAACCCTACGAAGATTAACTTTACGTAGGAAACCTTAGATTTTCGGCGAAAATGTTTCTCACATTTTTTATCGTTACTCATGTCGGCATTCTCACTTGTGATATCTCCAGCAAACCTAACGGTTCACCTTCACAGACGTACACAACGCTCCGCTACCACTCCTAGGCACAATGCCTAGGAATCCATGTCTTCGGTATATCACTTTAGCCCCGTTACATTTTCGGCGCAAAAAGGCTTATTTAGACCAGTGAGCTATTACGCTTTCTTTAAAGGATGGCTGCTTCTAAGCCAACCTCCTGGTTGTTTTGGCCTCTTCACTTCCTTTCCCACTTAGTGATAATTTAGGGACCTTAGACGATGGTCTGGGCTGTTTCCCTCTCGACGACGGACCTTAGCACCCGCCGTCTGCCTGCCGCGCTGTACTCGTTGGTATTTGGAGTTTGTTAAGGTTTGGTAAGTCTTTTGGACCCCCTAGCCTTGACAGTGCTCTACCCCCAACGGTAATACGCGACGCTCTACCTAAATAGATTTCGCGGAGAACCAGCTATATCTAGATTTGTTTAGCCTTTCACCCCTAACCACAGCTCATCACGTAATTTTGCAACATTAATGTGTTCGGTCCTCCAGTAAGTGTTACCTTACCTTCAACCTGGCCATGGCTAGCTCATCTAGTTTCGGGTCTAATTCGCTGTACTATGACGCCCTGTTAGGACTCGCTTTCGCTACGCCTACATCTTACGACTTAAGCTCGCACAACAAAATTAACTCGCCGACCCATTATACAAAAGGTACGCTATCACTCCCTAATGGAGCTCTAACTGCTTGTAGGCATTCGATTTCAGTATCTATTTCACTCCCCTTATCGGGGTTCTTTTCACCTTTCCCTCACGGTACTTGTTCACTATCGGTCATAGAAGAGTACTTAGGCTTGGATGAACTGGTCCACCCATGTTCAGACAGGATTTCACGTGTCCCGCCCTACTCGTGCCTGACAATTTGTTGCTCTTCATACGGGACTATCACCCTCTATGGTTAACCTTTCCAGGTTATTCTAATTAACAAATCATCAGGACTGGCCTGGTCCGCGTTCGCTCGTCACTACTAACGGAGTCTCTGTTGATGTCCTTTCCTCCGGCTACTTAGATATTTCAGTTCACCGGGTTTCGCTTCCACAACCTATTTATTCAGTTGCAGATACCCTCTAAAAGAGAGTGGGTTTCCCCATTCAGAAATCCTCGGATCAAAGCTTATTGGCAGCTACCCGAGGCTTATCGCAGCCTGTCACGTCTTTCATCGCCTTTCTATGCCAAGGCATCCATCAAATGCCCTTCTTTTGCTTATTTTTCAAATCTATGTGCAGAATAATCCACACTTTCGCTCGAATTAAGAATTATAAGGTTTTTCTTGAGATAAACTATTATATATAACAATTCGTTAAAATTGTTTTCAGTTTATTGAAATCGCATAAATTAATACGCAGGGCATTGCTGCCACGCGTTAATTTGCGGTATTCTCTAGTTATCAATTATTTACGATGTAAAACAGCAAACTTCACAAATCAGAAAAAAATCAAAGGCTCAGAAGCGATCTCGCTTATGAGTGGTTTTGACTTTTGAAAGGATTGTCAGTTGTTTAGGACTGCAAGAAGTTTTGACTCAACCAATGCTTCTGGGTTCAAGCTGTTTGAAAAGCTTTTTTGTAAAAACCAGAAGTTAGGAGGACATGCATTAAACCCACCACTTTTAATATGTCAACATCTTAATGTTAAAAATCTTAAAGTTTTTTTAATATAAAAAAAGGACCCTTGTAACCTCTTGTAAATAGGGCTTCAGGCAATTTTAAAAAAATGACTTTCTTTGTAAAAAGAAAAACTTTTTCAAAATAAATTGAAAAAGTTTTGGGAATTTTTGGCAAAAATTTAAAAGAATGTTTTTATTTAGTTCATACTATGTATGTACAGTGAATTTACATTTTACTTTATAGCTGGAAATAGATTTGCGCTAACTTTTAAAAAAACTCTATTTTTTGGGTCGAACTATACTAAGTTTGGTACTTACAAGATCGAGCTAGTATCTCAAAGACGTACCTCATGTTTTGCTCGATGAGCTAAGTATAGAGTTTTTGATAATTTGCTTACACAAAAAAATTTCACGCAACAAAAAACCGCCCCTGAAAAAATTTAAAGGCGGTTTTAAATTTCTTAATTAAAAGATGAGTCGAAGTTATTCAGCCTCAACTACTTCTTCTTTTTTCTTTTTAGATGACTTTTTTGGTTTTTCAACTTGAGCAACTGCTTCCTCAGAATTTTCTACAACTTCTTCAGAGTTTTCATTTCTAGAATTAGTTTTTTTCTCAGCTTTCAAAAGTGCGCCGATTTCAGATTCACTTCTAGTTACAATCAAACGTACATCGAAATTAACTTCAGAATGCGGAGCAACTTTAACTGAGTAAATACCAATTTCTTTGATTGGTTTTTTCAAGAAAATGTCTGCACGTGAAATTACTTTTCCACCTACAACTTCATTAATTTTTGCAGCAATAACTGAAGAACTTACTGAGCCATAAAGTCTGCCATCGTCAGAAGCATTTTCGATAATGATAATGTCTTTGCCAACGATTTGGTCTTTAACTTCAGAAGATGACGCAAGATTTTTTTGATTTTCTTGTTCAAATTCAACCTTCTTAGATTCGAAGATTTTATAGTTATTTGCAGTAAAACAAATCGCTTTTTTTCCTGGGATTAGGAAGTTTTTCGCGTAGCCGTTTTTCACTTCTACAACGTCACCAATTTTTCCCAAGTTGGAAATGGCGGTAATTAAAATAATTTTCATGATCCGATTAATTAGATAGTTGCTAGATCTTTTTTGATTGGAGAAATCAAAGCCAAATGGCGAGCTCTTTTAATTGCATTCGCAAGAGCTTTTTGTTTTTTAACTTCAACATTAGTAATTCTGCTTGGAATAATTTTGCCTCTTTCGGACAAGAATTTATTCAACAATTTTAAATTAGTGTAGTTGATTTCAGAAAGAGGAATGTCGCGAAGTGGACAAGATTTTTTCTTTCTGATAAAAACGCTTTGGTTAACCAAAGAGATTTTGATATAGCCTTCCTCAGTATTCTGAGTAGCGCTGGCGTTATTATTGGTGTTTTTATTTTTATTAGCAGTTCTAGCAACCATGATACTCCTTAAACTTCAAATTGAACTTGATCCAAAACCAAATCTGTTTTGCTTGGCTCTTTCTTGGCGGCAACTTTGCCAGCCTTATAATCTTTAGCATTACCAGAAACAAAAAGAGGAGACTCTTCTTGGTGAGCTTCAACTGAGAAAGTCATGTTTCTAATGATGTCTTCGTTGAAACCCATAACGCGGTTAAGTTCTGCAACTGCTGCATATTCAGCATCGATGTTTAACAAAATATAATGTCCGCGAGAATTTTTCTTAACTTTATAAGCTAAGTTTCTAAGTCCCCAATATTCTTTGGAAATGACCTTTCCTTTACCGTCGGTAATAATCTTGGAAAGCTTTGTAGTTAAGGCGTCAACGTCTTCGGCGGTTAAATCTTGCCTAGCAATAAAAACGGTCTCGTAAAGAGGCATAAGTAAAAGTTTTTAAATTGAAAATTAATTGCTTTATTTGTCAGCAGCTAAAAATTGGGAGCGGCACAAAGTATTTACCGGTTTTTTAATTGCAAGATAATAGTTGATTTTAGATTTAGGATTTAGAATTTAAAATTTAAGATTTGAAATTTAGCTTGTAAAATCAACACTTGCGGCAAATCATTAAATTCTAAATCTTAAATCTTAAATAATGCAAATCCTTAACCGCAAAGCACATTTTAATTTTGCCATCGAAGAAGAAATCGAAGCTGGCATCATGCTGCTTGGAAGTGAAGTAAAATCAATTCGCGAAGGCAAAGCCAATATTTCCGAGGCTTATATTGCCGACATTAAAGGCGAGCTTTTTTTAATTAATTGTAATATCAGCGAATATAAAGGCGCTAATAAATTTAATCACGCGCCGAAAAGACAACGCAAACTTTTACTTCACAAAAAACAATTAGATAAAATCACCGGAAAAATGCAGGTTCAAGGTTACAGCGCCTTACCAATGAAAATATTTTTCAACAAAAAGAATTTTGCAAAAGTAATTGTCGGAATCGGACGCGGAAAAAAACTTTTCGACAAGCGCGAGTCAATCAAAAAACGCGATGAGAACCGCAGAGCGCAACGCGGCGAAGAATAAACAATTCACCAATTAATTGTAAAGAATGAGCATCCAAACTCTACTTCAACCTCTTTCCACATTAAAACGCGTCGGCCCAACAATAACTGATTTTTTAGCCCGCTTGGTTGGAGATGACAAAATTTTTGATTTATTGCTTCATAAACCAGTGCGCGCCGAAAAAATCATGTTAAGCCCTCGCCTTTTTGAAGTGCCAAATGACAGTCTTGTTGTCATCAAAGCCAAAGTTGAATCACACCTAAAACCAGCAACCTCGCGCCAGCCTTACAAGGTTATTTGCTATACGCCAAGCGGCTATGTAAATTTGGTATTTTTCAAAATTTTCCCCAGTCAAATTGCAAAAATGTCAATTGGCTTTGAAATTGCGATTTTAGGAAATTTACAAAAAATTGCTGGCGAAAATCAAATCGTTCATCCGCAAGAAATTTTACCAGTAAAAGAAATTGAAAAGCTGCCAAAAATTAATGCGATTTATCCTTTGGGTGCAGCGATTTCGCAAAAATTTATTACTCAAAAAATTCACGAAACTTTAGCAAAACTTGAAGAAAATATCGAAGAATGGATCGATCACAATCTTTTAAATCAGCAACTCTGGCCTAGTTTTGTGACAGCTTTAAAAAACCTGCATTATTTTGCGTTGGAAGAAAAAAATCGCGACAATTTGCATGAAACGGCACGCAAACGCTTGGCTTATGATGAGCTTCTAGCTTGGCAAATCGCGACTCTGCTCGCAAAATCGCAATCTGGAGAAAAGAAAAAATTTCATAAACCAGAAAAAAATCTTGCCCAAAAATTTCTTATTTCACTTCCTTTTGAACTTACAATCGGGCAGTCCAAAGCTATTCAAGAAATTTCCTCCGAAATCAATTCTGATAAAAAAATGTTGCGCCTTTTACAAGGCGATGTTGGAAGTGGAAAAACTGTGGTGGCAATCGCCAGTTGCCTTAACAGCATTTCACAAGAAAAACAAACTTGTGTAATTGCACCAACAACAGTTTTAGCAAAACAGCATTTGACTTACTTCCGCAAGCTTCTGGAAGGCAATGAAATCAGAATTGAACTTCTTACTTCCGCCAATACAAAAAAACAAAAAGCTAAAATTCTTACCGATTTGATCGAGGGAAAAATTGACATTTTAATCAGCACTCACGCGGCTTTGGAAGATGATGTAAAATTTAAAAAACTGGGTCTGGCAATTATCGACGAACAACATCGTTTTGGCGTAATGCAACGTTTAAAATTAGTTGAAAAAGGCCAAGATGTTGATGTTTTATTAATGAGCGCAACCCCTATTCCGCGCAGCCTCATGATGGGTTTATATGGCGATATGGATATTTCAATTTTGAATGAAAAACCAAAAAATCGTCAACCAATTGAAACTCTGGTAATGTCAGCAAAAAAAATTGCCGATGTTTATCAATCCATAAAACGCGCGGTTGCGCGCGGTGAAAAAATTTATTGGATTTGCCCAGCAATTGAAGAATCTGAAGAAGTTCAACTAGTTAGCGCTAAACAAAAATTTAGCGAATTATCCGAAGTTTTCGGCGCTGAAAATGTTGCGCTACTTCACGGAAAAATGAAAGAAAGTGAAAAAGAAAAAGTAATGAATGAATTTTCTAAGTGCGATGGAAGCTTGAAAATATTGGTTTCAACTACCGTGATTGAAGTTGGAATTGATGTTCCTGAAGCAACGGTAATTTTAATTGAAAATTCCGAAAATTTCGGACTTTCACAACTTCATCAGCTTCGCGGTCGCGTTGGCAGATCGGATAAAAAATCTTTTTGTATTTTACTTTACGGCGAAAAATTTGGTGTAAATGGCCGCAAAAGATTGAGCATTTTACGCGAATCAAATGATGGATTTTTTATTGCTGAAGAAGATTTAAAAATCCGCGGAAGTGGCGATTTACTTGGCACCAAACAAAGTGGTTTTCCCGAATTTAAAATTGCTGATTTAACTTTTGACACTGATTTATTGAAAATCGCCCATAAAAATGCCGAACTAATTTTGTATCACGATCAAAAACTGCAAAGCAAAAAACATCGCAACCTGCTGCGACTTTTTAATTATGACGATTGTTTGAGGATGATTAATAGCGGCTAATCTTCGCGCCCAAAGCTTATACATGAAATTTTTCCTGATAAATTTCATGTATAAGCTTTGGGCTCCCTACAATTTCAGAATCATCTTTAAAACAAGATTCACTGTTTCATCAATTTTTTCTTAGTTAAACTTTGAGAAGCCTCAACACTAAATATTGACTGAAAAACTTCATTTTATTCCTTCTATGAATAATAGTCTAAGGTTCGACCTGTATAATTATTTAGGATTTTACTAATATTTTGTTGTGATTTTTCTCTCTCTACTGGTGTCTCAAGATCACTATAAATAACAAAGAATTCAAAATGATGATCTTTTTTGCTTATGACAAAAGTACGAATTGGGAGTTTTAACAATTCAACCTTAGCTTTAATAAGATTTTCATTTTTTACCATAGCACTAGAAGATAATAGCAACTCAATGTATCTATCAGACCAATTTCCCTCGATGCTATCTTTAGAATAAGTTGGCAAATATTTTCTGTTTAATGCGACAATTCTCTTCTCATCGATAATTACGATGCAGTAAGGTTGGTTGTAAATTTTATTACTTTTTTTCATTAAATTTTTTCATTAAATGAGTTAATAATTTTTCAAAATACAACTATTGGCCAAGCGCAACCCTTTGATGCTATCATCAGAAGTAAGAATTTTTTCTATCCAACTTTTAGTATGTTCATCTAGGTAAAAAATTTTAATAATAGCCTTGGAGTTATTTTTCCATACATCTTCACTCATCTTGTTCTCATCTTTGTATTTTTTTAATAAATCCAACAAGGCGCGCACGTGAGAGGAAAAAGACATTAATAATTCCAAATTCTTACCAGCATTTTTTATATCTAATGCCATAGTAACATTGCGATATAAGAAGCAGATTCAACCTCGTTGTAACCAGATTTCATCATCTTTATAGCAATCACACTTCCTTCATCATTAATATCATATCCCGTCATTCTTAAATGATATTTTGAGAATTAGCAGCGGTCTCTTCCCATACTAGTTTGAGAGCTTTTGTAACTTCAATTTCTTGATTGAACAACCTTTTAACTTCTAATTCATCATTTGCAGCACTGCAAAATCCTTGATACTCTTGTTTTATCTCCAAAAGACACACCTGTAAGTCCTTATATGACATCATTAATGGCGACTCTTCATCTCTCGCCTGATTATTTTTATCTTTTTTTTGGAATTTTTTAATGAAAGTTTTCATATGCTTAGATCTTGATAAAAGTTTTTCTTAAAAGCCGTCGGGTTTTATTCTAAATATTTACAAAGGAAGATTATCGTGTTTTTTCCAAGGTTTTTGAACTTTTTTATTTTTCAAAATCTGAAGCGAAGAACAAATTCTTTTTCTGGTGTTTTGGGGACGGATAACTTCATCAATAAATCCGCGCGAAGCCGCCACAAAAGGTGAGGCAAATTTTTCGCGATATTCAGCAACTCTTTTGGCTTTGCTTTCTGGATTTTTGGCATCTTCACGGAAAATAATTTCAACCGCGCCTTCTGGCCCCATAACCGCGATTTCAGCGTTAGCCCAAGCATAGTTTACATCGCCCCGCAAATGTTTTGAATTCATTACGATATAAGCTCCGCCGTAAGCTTTGCGAGTTACAACCGTGATTTTTGGAACTGTTGCTTCGCCATAAGCATAAAGCAATTTTGCGCCATGTTTAATAATTCCGGCATGTTCTTGATCGGTTCCTGGTAAGAATCCCGGAACGTCAACGAAAGTTAAAAGCGGAATATTGAAAGCGTCACAAAAACGAATAAAACGCGCCGCTTTTTCAGAAGCTTTAATATCGAGACAACCTGCCAAATGCATTGGCTGATTGGCTACAACGCCAATCGTTTCGCCTTCTAAACGACCAAAACCAACCATGATATTTTTAGCATAATTGGGTTGAATTTCGTAAAAATCACCTTCATCAAGAATTTTTTCAACAAGCTCCGACATGTCGTAAGGCAAATTGGCATTGTCTGGAATCAAAGTGTTTAAAGAAATATCAACGCGATCTGCTTCGTCAGAACTTGGAATTTGTGGAATCGCTTTTTGGTTAGAAAGTGGCAAGAAATTAATTAAACGACGAGTTTGTAAAAGCGCCTCGATGTCGCTTTTAAAAGTCAGATGAGCCACGCCACTTTTACTGCCGTGAACTGAAGCTCCACCTAAATCTTCTTGGGTAACGGTTTCGTGAGTAACGGCTTTAACTACGTCTGGACCGGTTACAAACATGTATGAAGAATTTTCAACCATGATCGTAAAATCAGTCAGAGCTGGCGAATAAACTGCACCGCCGGCGCATGGTCCCATAATTAAAGAGATTTGCGGAACAACACCGCTGGCATCGATGTTGCGCTGAAAAATTTCGCCGTAACCACCCAGAGAATCTACGCCTTCTTGAATGCGAGCTCCGCCTGAATCGTTAATCCCAATTACGGGAGCGCCAACTTGAACTGCGCGATCTAAAACCTGACAGATTTTTTTAGCATGCGCCTCACCCAAAGATCCGCCCATAACGGTGAAATCTTGGCTATAAACAAAAACTAGGCGACCATTAATTGTGCCTTGTCCAGTTACAACGCCGTCGCCCGGATGTTTTTTATCTTCCATATCGAAATCGGAACAACGGTGCTCAACATAAAGACCATATTCTTCGAACGAATCTGGATCGAGTAAAACCTCAATTCTTTCGCGCGCAGTTAGTTTTCCTTTGGAATGTTGAACGTCGATTCTCTTTTGACCGCCGCCCACTCTGGCTTCTTCACGTTTCGAAGCTAGTTTTGCAATATTTAAAGAACGCATGTTTTTTAATTAATTCAATTTCGCGACAATAGTTTCACCACCAATCATGGTTTGACCTACAAGGGCTTTGATTGCCATGTTTTCTGGCAAGAAAATGTCGGCACGACTTCCAAAACGGATAATTCCGTAACGATTGCCCATTTTAACTTCTTGACCTTCTTTGATGTCGGAAATAATGCGACGCGCAACCAAACCAGCGATTTGCACAAAAATAATTTCAGTGCCACTTGCGGTTTTTACTACAACTGAATTTCTTTCATTTTCAGCACTAGCTTCATCAGCATTCGCGCTTAAAAATTTTCCTGGTTTATAGCTAACTTTAGTAACAGTTCCGCTAACTGGGACGCGATTTACGTGAACATTAAACACATTTAGAAAAACAGTGATTTTATTAAATTTTTGTTTGCCGTAACCCAAATCATCTGGCGCTTCAACACCAAATTCAACGCGAGTTACAACGCCGTCAGCCGGACTGATAATGATATTTTCTTCAACAGGAATAACTCTTTCAGGATCGCGAAAGAAAAATACACACCATAAAGTTGCAACCAGACCGATAAGCCCCAAAGTGTTGCTAAGCATGGCTAGAAATGCGGTTACCAAAGCGAAAATTACGATAAATTTATAGCCTTCCTTGTGAATGGCAAAAGTAATCAGTTTTAATGCGTCTAAAAAGTGAGTCATAAAATTTTAATTAAGATTTTGTTTAAATTTTTGGTGCTTGCTTCGCTTTTTCAAGTAGCGAAGCATTTTGCAAAGTCTATTCAACCTCGCTGGCTTTTTGCCAAAGTTTGTCCAATTCCTTTAAAGAAATTTTCTTTCTCTCAATTCCCGGTTGATTCAAAATAAAATCAACTGCTTTTTCTTCAATAATTGAACCACGAAGCTGTTGAACAGCGCTGGCATTTTTTTGATAATATTCCAAAACCGCTTTTTCCTGATTTGGAAAACGAGCTAAAATTTTACCAATTTCTTGATTAATATCGTCGTTAGTAACTTCGATTTTATTTTTTAGCGCAACTTCAGACAAAACCATACCACAACGGATCATGCGCTGGGCAATTTCGCGTTTTTTATCTTTGGCTTTTTCTTTTTCTTTGTCGTTTTTGAATTTATTTGGATTGGTTTTTAGCTCTTCTTCAGTTTCAGCCCAAAGGTTATTAACTTGCTCTTCAACCAAACCTGCTGGCAATTCGAAATCATATTTTTTGTTTAAGAAATCGAATAATTCTTTTTTGAATAAGTTGCGTTCAATGCCTTTATAATTGTCATCGATCTGCTTTTTAACCGCTTCTTCAAGCTTGGCTTTATTTTCTAAACCGAAATTATTTTTGATGAATTCATCATTAACTTCTGGCATTTCGGCAGTTAAAACTTCATTAATTTTTACATCAAATTCTGCAGCTTTTCCGGCAAATTCTTCGTTATGATATTCTTTAGGAAATTTCACTTTTACGCGAGTTTCGTCACCCGCTTTTTTACCAACCAATTGCTCTTCAAAATCATCGATGAAGCTTTTGCTGCCAAGCTCTAACTGGTAACCTTTCGCAGCGCCACCTTCAAATTCTTTTTTGTCGATTTTACCAACATAATCGATATTAACTGAGTCGCCTAATTTTGCTTTGTATGAAGCATCTTTGGCGTTCCATTTGCAGTAAAATTTTAATAATTTTTTCAGTGATTCATCTAAGTCAGCCGCTGAAATTTCAGCATCTCTTTTAGTAACTTTGACTTTGTTAAATTCAATTTCAGGAAGTTGTGGGTAAAGTTCCATTGTAGCTGTAAGCTCAACGTCTTGACCTTCTTTGAAATTTTTGATGTCGATTTTTGGAGATAAAACCAATTTGATGTTATTGTCGGTAACAATTTTTTTGATAGTATCATTGATGATTTTATCTGATTCATCAGCCATAATTGATTGACCATATTTTTCTTTGATAACTTCTAGAGGAACTTGTCCTTTGCGGAAACCTTTAAGTGAAAAATTACCACGAACTTTTTCAATATAATCGCTAACTTTAGCGTCAATTAATTGGTAAGGAACGGTAACTTGAAATTCTTTTTTTAATTTCTTGTCGTAAGTATTTTTGATTTGTACTTCCATTGGAGAGCCTTGATATGTATAGGTTAGAATGAGTCCGCAGCAAGTGCGGGTTAGTTAAATTTCGTGATTTTTTTGTAATCGAAAAAATGAGGCGCGAATTTAAGAAGAAGGAGTGAAAAATAGCAATTAAATCGTTTGGGTTTTTTGTAAATTTTTTGGGAGATGAAATTGCTTAAATTTGTTTGGAAAAAAATATTAAAAATGCTTTTGAGCAAAAGATCTTCCAGAATGAGATTTTAAATATTGTTCGAAATTTAATGCGGTTTTTTTATCGCGAAATGCGAAGTAAGATTGAAGTTGCCAAGGGGTGTATTTAGAGGTAAAATTGCATTCGCCGGAATTGTGGATTTCTAATCTTTTTTTGAGATTGGAAGTGTAGCCGATGTAGGTTTTTTCTTTGGATAAAGAGGAAATGGATTTTAGGATGTAGGTGTAGTGCATATATGGTTTGAAAATTGGGTGAAATTTTAAAACTTACTTTGGATTTAGTATTTATTTGTGCGAGGTTATTGGAGCGGCCCGTCGTCGCCCTTCGGGCTATGCCGAGGCAGGCTTCGCTCTAGCAATCTACGCTGACAGTCCAGGACAAGCCTGGGCCTGCCAGGCGTAGCTCGCAAGAGCGAAGCCTGGTGCGGACGGAGGGACTTGAACCCACATGCCGTGAGGCGCTAGATCCTAAGTCTAGTGCGTCTGCCAATTTCGCCACGTCCGCATAAAATCCGGCAAGTGCCGGATTAATTTATCTAGTTTGCTGCAGCAGCTGCAACAACGTCGATTGAGATTCTGTTATTTCTTGAAGATTTAACAAAAACTACTGTTCCTTCGATTTTAGCAAAGATTGTATGATCTTTACCAATTCCTACATTTTTACCTGGGTGCCATTTTGTTCCTCTTTGACGAACAATAATGTTGCCAGGAATAACTGCCTGACCACCGTATTTTTTAACGCCTAATCTTCTACCTGCCGAATCACGACCGTTTCTCGAACTACCACCAGCTTTCTTCGTTGCCATGGCTCTCCTAATATTAAATTACACTACTTGCAGACAACTTGAAGCCTGCTTTCGCACTTAAATTCTCAAAAGCAATTAGCCTTTGATCGATAAAATTTTTAACAAAGTCTGTTGTTGACGATGACCTTGTTTTCTACGCGAATTTTGTCTTCTTCTTTTTTTGAAGATGATAACTTTATCGTTTTTAAAAGTTTTAACGATTTCAGCTTCAACCTTAGCGCCACTAACTAAAGGGCTGCCAAAGCTTACTTCGCCTTGTTCAGATTTTACTAACAAAACCTTGTCGATCGTAACTTTAGAACCGGCTTCGCCGATAAGTTTTTCAACAATGATTTTTTCATTGGCTTGGACGCGATATTGCTTCCCGCCAGTTTCGATAATTGCAAACATAAAGATTTAAAATATGTGATCAGCTTTAAAAAGGGTCGCGCAACTTATTTTCCAAAGTCTTTTTGTCAAATCATTTTTTTTGGGAGTTTGAAAAAACTTCCCAACCACCACCCAGAGATTTATAAAGTGCTACTGTTTTTTTAGCAAACTCTAATCTTTCCGAGTTTAATTTTTTTTCCGATTGTAAAAAATTAAGTTGCGATTGCAAATATTCAACTTGCGCCATTAAGCCACTATTTTGCCGCTTGTAGTTCAGTTTATGCACCATTTTCTGAACTTCTCCACTTTGCATTATAAGATCAAATTTTTGGCTTTCTTTGACAAAACCAATCATCGAAGACTCAACATCAAGCAAAGCTTTATTAACTTTTTCTTCATAAGTTATTAAAGCCTGTTTTTTTCTTTCATCGGCAATTTTCATGCCCGCAAAAATTCCGCCAAAATCTAAAACCGGCATTGTAATTTGTGAATCGGCAGCAAAAACACGGCTTGAAGATTGAAGTAAATTTTGCGATTTCGTATTATAAAATCCAAAAAATCCACTCAAAGAAATCTTAGGAAATATTCGCGCCACCGAATAATTTTCCATTTCCGTTGCCGATGCAAATTCACGTTCTGCCTGCTTAATATCAGGTCTGTTTCTCAAAAGCGAAACTGGCGCATCAATAATCACACCTTTGCGCAAAATTGGAACTGCGCCGATTTCACCAAAAAAATTCTTCATTTCGCCCGGTCTTTTTCCCAGCAAAAATTCTAAATTATATAAGGCAATTGCAGCCCGCGCTTCTGATTCCAAAAGATCAGATTTGCTATCCAACATCGCGATTTTTATCGGCCCTAAATCAATATCACTTAATAAGCCGACAGATTTTTTTGCTTCATTTAATTGCAGAATCGTAACACGCGCCGCATCAATTTGTTTTTGTAAAAATAATTCATTTTGAGCAGCGCGTAAATCGGAATAATTTTTTACAACTTCCGCAATCAGCGAAACTAAAATATAATTTTTTGCTTCATCTGAAGCTTCAAGCAAAGCTTTTGCTGATTGTCGGGAGCGATAATTTGCACCAAATAAATCAAGCTCCCAACTAGCGTCAAAACCAGCGGTGAATAAATTAAAAATATTGTGAGTATTGGGCGCAAAAGGAATTATATAATTATTTTTTCTAGCTGCTGAAGCGGTTGCATTAACTTTCGGAGCTAATTCTGAAGTTGCGGTCGTAACATTTGCGCGCGCTTCAACCACGCGGCTTTGGGCAATTTTAAAATCGTGATTATTTTTTACCGCCTGCTCAATAACTTTGTTTAAAACCGGATCTTGAAAATTTTCCCACCAGTTTTTTTCAATTTCACCAAATTCTGAATTTTCATCTTTTTTTACGCTATCCCAAGCCGCGGGCATTTTGGTTTCAGGCTTTTTATATTTTTCACCAATCGGCGGAAGGTATTGGCAATTGGTGAAAAATAGGAATGTGAGTAAGAAAAAATATTTCATTAAATTTGTTTTTTAAATCGAGCTAACATCTCGACACGCCACTATTCCGACTCAATATAAACATCCAGTTGCTGACCAACCAGAATTTTAGGTTCGAAATTATTTTCAAAACTATAAATCGCTTGCAAAACTCGTGTATCAATTTTTTCAGCATTGCCGCCACTTAGCGAAACTTTTGGCACAATATAAGGCTCAATTCTCACAAATTTTAACGGAATTTTAAATGTTGACTGGTCGCGCAAAAACGCCATCGCTGGACGATTTGGATTTACGCGACGTGCATCAGATTCATCAATTTCAACACGCACATGCATCAACGATAAATCGCCAATAATCATCAAGGATTTTGACAGCGCGCCACCTTGCGCAAACTCGCCGGGACGAATATCAACTTTTAAAATTTCAGCTTTTATTGGCGCTTTTACAGTCGATTTATCAACCACAATTTTTGCCATTTCCATTTCTGCTTTCGCCTGTTTTGCCCTTTGCTCAAAGATTCCGGCGGCGATTCTTTTTTTATTAAATTCATCGCGACTATAAGCGCGTTCATCATCAATATTTTTATACATTTTAAATTCCTGACGCTTTTCTTCAGCATCAAATTTTGCGGCTTTAAATTCTGCCGTTTTTAAATCGAGATTAGCTTTAACCTCACGATCATCAATGGTGAAAAGCTTGTCGCCTTTTTTAACTTTATCTCCGGCTTTAACATAAATTTCCGAAACAATTCCTGAAATATTTGTGCCAATTGCAATTGATTCACTTTGCGGTTCAGTAACTCCAAGTCCAGAAACGCTGTGCGCGTAGGCTGAAATTGTTATGGGATTTTGCGGTTCAAGATTTTGGCGTTTTGGATTTTGGAATAATCCAATAATCGCGCTTAAAAACATTAGCGCCGCAATTGCAGGCAAAACAATTTGCAAAACGAAATGCTTTTGTTTCATCAAATTTTTAATTTTTTCATTTATCATATATAGTCATTTAAATTCAAACTTCGTTTGAATTTAGGTTAATTTGAATTGCTTACGCACACGATTAAATCGGAGCATCCACAATAGATTTTTAGTTTTCTACAATTCTTCCATCTTCCATTTTAATAATGCGGTTAGCGAATTTAAAAATACGATCGTCGTGAGTCACAATAACTACAGCGCGACCGCTTTTTAAGGCATTATCGCGCAAAATTTCCATTACTTTCTGACCAGTTGCTGCGTCAAGGGCTGCTGTTGGTTCATCGCAAATAATTATCGACGGCTCGTGAACCAAAGCGCGCGCAATTGCAACGCGCTGCTGTTGACCGCCAGACAGTTGTGAAGGTAATTTTTCGATATGATTTTCCATGCCGATTTCGCGCAAAATTGCGGCTGATTTTTTGCAGGCTTTCGAAATTTCCATATCGTCAGCGATTAGCGGAATTGCTGCATTTTCTGCGGCAGTTAAAGCGGGCAAAAGATTATATTGCTGAAAAATAAATCCTAAATTTTTGCGACGAAAATTGACTTTTTTTGCGTCGGGAAGATTGGTAATTATTTCATCATTAATAATTACTTCGCCTTCGCTTTGACTTAAAATTCCGCTAATAATTGAAATTAATGTAGTTTTTCCGCAGCCCGACGGACCAACAAGCATCGTGATTTCGCCGGCATAAATTTTTAGATTTATGTCAAAAAGCACACGCATTTTTTGTTCGCCAACTTGAAAATCTTTACTGATATTTTTGGTTTCGATGGAGATTTTTTTATTCATAAATCACCCTCTAAAAACAATCGCCGGATCAGTAACAAAAACTTTTCTGATGCTGATAAAACTGGAAATAAACATAATTAAGACAACCGCCAAAGCAACGCCCAGAACGACTTGCCACGGCAAGAAAAATCCTTTGAAAGCACTTGCGCCGCCAGAAACTTTTTTAAAAAAGATCGAAGTTAATCCAATTCCGATCGCAAAACCAATTGATCCAACAACAGCTGCTTGAGTTAAAACCATTTTTAAAATTTTATTATTAGTCACGCCAATCGCTTTTAACGCGGCGAATTGTTTTAAATTCTCAACAATAAAAATATAAAAAGTTTGCCCCGAAATCACCGCGCCAATTATGAATCCAAGCAAAACTGTAATTCCAAAATTAATCGCGATTCCGGTGTGAGTTAAATAATAATTCAGTGTTGCATCAGAAAATTCTTTCCAGGTTTGTGCTTTTAGATTTGTTTCTTTGCTGATGCGCTCTGCGACTTGCTTTGGATCAAAGCCATCTTGCGCTTTTGCAACTACAAAAGACATTTTATTTCGCGATTGTCCGGTGTAAAGAATTGCTTCGGAGTAACGTGCATACATTATTACGGGAGAAGAAAAATTTGGTGTTGAGTCACAGATTCCAACCAACAACATTCTTTGATCATTAGCTTCAAATTCACGACCAATTTTATAAGGCTCGTTGGGCCAAATGTAGCTGTAGCCCAAACGGTCGACTATTACAGCATTTTTTATTTTTAGATCTTCCAAATTTCCCATCACCATTTTACGCGGCGCGCCGACAAAAGAAACATCATCAACACCAACCAAACCAACAGCTTGCAAGCTGCCATTAACTTTAACCACCAAATTTCCTTTATGCATCGGAACTGCCCATTTTACACCTTCAACGCCGCGAACCTGTGCCAGCGCAATATCGGGAAGCGGTTCAACGCCGTCCAAATATTGTACTTTTTTATCCATAACCCAAATATCAACTTCACTAGTTTCATCAATCGTGGCGTAAGTTCGCCCTACTATTCCAAGGAAGAGCGACATTTGTTGTGCCATTAAAAGTGTTGCAAACATGATGCCAAAAATCAGGCCCAAATATTTGGCGCGATCTCCCATCAGCATTTTGATTGCAATTTGGTTCATGAAAAAATTTACAAGTATTTAAAAAAGATTGATTAGAATTACCTTAACTTACCTTTAGAAAATTCAAAGCATTTACAATGTCAGGTCCTCTTTTTGAAGCAAAAAAACGTCTTTATCCCCAAAAAGTTAAAGGACGTTTTCGTCGCTTGAAATGGATTCTAAATAGCGTGTTTTTAAGCATTTATTTTCTCTCTCCATTTTTGCGCTACGAGCGCGCTGGTGGCGCTCCAAATCAAGCAATTCTTATCGATTTCTCGGATGGAAAGGCTTATTTTTTTGGTATCGAAATCTGGCCGCAGGAAATTTATTATCTAGCTGGAATTCTTATTCTTGCCGCCGTTGCATTATTTTTTGTAACTTCACTTTTTGGCCGAATCTGGTGTGGTTACGCTTGTTTTCAAACTGTTTGGACTGATATTTTTATCGCTCTGGAGCGTTTATTTCAAGGCGACCGCAATGATCGTATTTTGCTTGATCGTAAAAAAAACTTCAAAAAATTCTGGCGTAAATTTTTAACTCACAGCAGCTGGATAATAGTTTCACTCCTTACCGGATATGCTTTTGTTAGTTATTTTACCGATTCATTTACATTCACAAAAAATCTTTTTCATGGCCAAATAACTTGGGATGCGTTGGGCTGGATCTTGGGAATTGGAGCTGCTACTTATGTTATGGCAGGTTTTGCGCGTGAACATGTTTGTACATACATGTGCCCTTACGCACGCTTTCAATCGGCGATGTTTGATAAAAATACTCTCATTATTACTTACGACGAAAAACGCGGCGAACCGCGTGGCAAAATGAAACAAGGTGAAGATTTTAAAAATCGCGGCGATTGTATTGATTGCAAACAATGCGTAGTCGTTTGCCCTACCGGCATTGATATTCGAAATGGGTTACAAATGGAATGTATTGCCTGCGGACTTTGCGTTGATGCCTGCGACAATGTGATGGAAAAAATTGGCTTACCAAAAGGCCTCATTCGTTATGACACCATGAATCATTTACTCGATCCAATCCCGCAGAAAAAATTTAAGATTTTGCAACCGCGCACTTTTCTTTATGCCACGATTTTAATTTTAGTTTCAGCAATAATGCTGCGCAGCCTGATTTTAAAACCAACTCTTGAAACCGCTATTCTGCCTGATCGTAACCCGATTTTTGTAACTCTTTCTGATGGTTCAATTCGCAATGGTTATACATTAAAACTCATGAATAAAACTCATGAGAATAAGATTTTTAGTCTAAAAATTAATGCTCCGAAAGATGCGGTTTTAAAAATGCAAAATGTTGAACCAGATCATATGGAGGTTGCTCCCGATTCAGTTGCGGCGTTTAAGGTTTATGTGATTATGCCTAAAATTTTTATGGAAGGAAATGAAGAAGGACGAGGCGTAATTGAGTTTTTACTGATAGATGAAATTGATAAAAAAGAAGAGAAAGTTGAGGCGGTGTTTATTGGGAAATAATCGAGCCAGAGCCTGTATTCAAACTCACAACCCAATCGCCAAATAAATAAAGGCAATAATTATAAAATTAAAGAAAGCGCTGGAAAGCTGTCACATCAATTGCATTTGAATCTTAGCCTTTATCGGGGAAAAATTCGTAGCATTTTACTTTGTTGGAAATTTCTTCGTCGATCTTAGATTAGCTTCGATTTCTTCGAACTAATTACAACGAACTCTTAATCCACTTCCCATCTTCTTTTTTATAAGAATTTGTCGGCTTAATTTTCTTCGCAATCTTCTTGGCATTTTCTAATCCCGCTTCTTCAAAGAAATAAAAAACCCGCGCAAACTCTTGTACAAAAGCATCTGACGGCGCATCTAAAAAAACTAAATAATCAGCTTTGTTCGAATTTTCTTCACGATTCGTAATCAAAATTGGCTGACGTTCCATCACAAATTCCTTATCTTCAATCGTCACGTGAGGAATAAATTTATTGCGTCCGTAAGTCCAGAGCGCGCCATCAATTTCTTTGATTTGGGCGGGATTTTCGCAAAAAACTAAAGCTTTTTTCTTTTCATCCAAAACCTTCAAAAGCAATGGAGCAAGCGACTTTATGATAGTTTCATCAACTTGGTAAAAATTTATTTCAGCAGGCATTTTATTTATAAATAGTCCGAAAATTCTTGAATCACGTCTTCGTAAAGATCGCGTTTAAAAGCAACAATTGCGCCCGTAATTTCAGCGCGCGAAATCCATTTCCAATCCGAAAATTCCGGATTTTCAGTTTGAATATTAATTGCGGCTTCATCTCCCGTAAACTCAGCCAAATACCATCTTTGTCTCTGACCTAAATATTTTCCGCCCCAAAATTTTTTCTGCAATTTATAAGGTAAATTATAGTAAAGATGGCCTTCGCTTTTTTTGATTATTTTAATATTGAAATCATCAATTCCGGTTTCTTCTTTTAATTCGCGAATCATCGCCGCATCTTCAGTTTCACCGGCGTCAAGCCCGCCTTGCGGCATTTGCCAGGCATCAGAATGATTATCGATTCTTTTGCCGACAAAAATTTCCTTCTTCTTATTAACCAGCATAATTCCAACACCGCTGCGATATAAGTAATCTGGCTTATCCTGATCTTGGTTTGATTGCGCTGACATTGACTTGTTTATTGGTTGGACTTAAAAAATATAACTCAAGTTAGAAAACCTCCTTACAAAAATCAAATCATTGCTCTCATGAAATTTATTTCGACCCGCCTTGCAGCACCACGCCTTTCTTTTGAAGAAGTTGTTCTTCAAGGTTTGGCCTCAGACGGCGGTCTTTACGTGCCAGAATTTTTGCCAACATTTAGCAAAAACGACATCACAAAAATGAAAAAAATGACTTACGAAGAATTATTTTTCGAGGTTACTCGACATTTCGTTGATAATGAAATTGACGCTACTACTTACAAAAAAATCATCAAAAAATCTTACAAAAATTTTTCTCACAGCGCCATCGCACCATTAAAACAATTAAGCCATAATGAATTTTTGCTAGAACTTTTTCACGGCCCAACTTTGGCTTTTAAAGATTTTGCTTTGCAATTTTTAGGAAATTTGCTCGATTATTTTTTAACCAAAAGAAATGAAAAAATCGTCATAATCGGCGCTACTTCTGGCGACACCGGATCAGCGGCAATTCAAGGCTGCAAAGCATCAAAAAACGCCCAGATTTTTATTTTACATCCGCATGAAAAAGTTTCTGAAGTTCAAAGAAAACAAATGACTACGGTTTTAGCCGATAATGTTTTCAACATTGCGGTGAAAGGAAATTTTGATGATTGCCAATCAATGGTAAAAAAAATGTTTGCAGCAGAAAATAGCGGCGACAAATTTTTGAAGGGCAAAAAAATGGTGGCAGTAAATTCAATTAATTTCGCCCGCATCATGGCGCAAATTGTTTATTATTTTTATGCCGCGCTACGTCTTGGCGTTGATGAAAAAAATCCAATTTCATTTTCAGTTCCAAGCGGAAATTTCGGCGATGTTTATGCTGGATTTTTAGCCAAAAGAATGGGCTTAAATATTAACAAACTCGTTGTCGCAACTAACTCAAACGACATTCTAAATCGCTTCATTCGTGAAAATAATTATAGTAAAGCACAAATGATTGAAACCATTTCTCCGAGTATGAATATTCAGGTTTCAAGCAATTTCGAAAGATTACTTTTTGATGCCCATCACGCCAAAAAATCAGAAGCAAAAATGCCGAAATTAATGGTTGATTTTGAGCGCAGCGGCAGTTTGAAAGTTTCTGATGATATTTTAAAAAACATTCAAAATGAATTTGAATCTTTTACTGTTGACGATGAAACCACCAAAAAAACCATCAAAAAATATTTTGAAAAAACTGGAGAAATCCTTGATCCTCATAGCGCTATTGGTGTTTATGCCGGAGAAGAATTTATCAAAAGCAAAAATTATCAAGGTGAGTTTGTAGTTTCTCTCGCAACGGCGCATCCAGCAAAATTTCCGGACGCAGTTATTGCTGCAGGAGTTCCAAATCCTACTCTGCCAAATTTCTTGAAAGATTTATTTAAAGACGAAGAAAAGTTTGAAGTTCTGGAAAATAATTATGAAGCGGTGACAAAATTTATTTCAGAAAGAGTTTAAGGTTTGGTTCGTCCTAAAATTTCATATATATGTCACCAATCATCGGTTTTGCACTTTTATTATTAGTACTTTCGATCAGCATTTTTTTACCGGTTTTTAACTTCGCTTCTTTACGCAAAAAAAACCCGACAAAATTTTTAGAATTAGAAAAAATCTCTTTTTATCTAACTGCTCTAAGCTTTGTCGCCGCTGCAATTTCACAACTTTGTCTAATTCATTCTTTCATAATTTCTGATTATTCCGTCGCCAATGTTTACCAAAATTCCCACCACTTAAAGCCATTAATCTATAAAATTTCTGGTAGCTGGGGAAATCACGAAGGATCAATGCTGTTGCTGATTTCCATACTTTCTGCTTACAGTTTTGGTTTCGCTTTTTTAAGCAAAATTGATAATGAGAGAAAAGTTATTATCTCTTCCGCGCAATCCTCAATCATCGCGCTACTCGCAGCTTTCACCGCTTTTACTTCCAATCCTTTTGAGAGAATTTTCCCAACTCCCGAAGTTGGTTTAGGCTTAAATCCTCTTTTACAAGATATCGGCCTCGCGCTACATCCACCAATGCTTTACACTGGCTATATCGGATTTTCTTTAATTTTTTCTTTCGCCATCGCCGGACTTTTATCGGAAAGAATCGATAAAAAATTCGCACAACATTTAAAAGGCTGGCTATTTTTTTCTTACGGTTTTTTAACTTTCGGAATTGGTCTCGGCGCTTGGTGGGCTTATCGCGAACTTGGTTGGGGCGGCTATTGGTTTTGGGATCCGGTAGAAAATATTTCACTCATGCCTTGGATCGCCGCAACCGCATTAATTCACTGCTTAAAACTTTTAGAAAAAAAAGAAATTTTCAAAATCTGGACGGCATTTTTAGCAATTTTAACTTTCATTTTATGCCTGCTTGGCCTTTTTTTAGTGCGCTCTGGCGTATTAACTTCAGTTCATTCTTTTGCCATTGATGCCAAGCGCGGATTTTTTGTTATCGGATTAATTTTCTTAATCGGCGGCGCCGGACTTTTAATTCTTGGCGCTAAAATTCCGCGCCTAAAAAGTGAACAAAATAAAATTTTCTTCTGGTCAAAAACGGGTTCGATTTTACTCAATAATTATTTTCTGATTGTTGCTTTATTCGTGGTGCTTCTTGGCACAATTTACCCAATTTTTTCGCGCGGAATTTTCGATGAATTTATTTCAATTGGTCCGGAATATTATAACAAAATTTTTGGTTTTTTAATTACGCCATTTTTGATTTTTTTGGCGATTTCAAATCAGCTAAATTATTCAGAAAAAACAGCTAAGAAAAAATTTATAAATCGTAAAATTGCTTTGATTTTAGGGCTTTCAGCGCTCATTACTTCTTCCGTTTTTTTATATCATAAAAGCGCCGATTTCTTGCAGATTATTATTTTATTTTTGGCGATTCTTTCAGCTGTAATTACGCTTTTTTCTGGAGGAAAATCTTTTCAAAAACTCCGTCATCCTGAACTCGTTTCAGGATCTAATCTCGCAATGACTTTAGCTCATTTCGGCTTTTCAATAATCATCGTCGGCATTGTAATGACTTCGTCTTTCGGCCTTACCAAAGAAACAAATCTCAAGAAAAATGAATCACTAAAAATTGCCAATTTTGAAATCAAATTTTTAGACGTAGAATATTTCGCCGGTAAAAATTTTATCTCGCGCCAAGGTGATTTTTTAGTTACAAAAAATGGTCAGGAAATTGCGCATTTAAAACCGCAATTGCGCTATTATCCAATCTCGGAACAAACAACAAATGAAGCGTCAATTAAACATGGATTTTTTGGCGATCTTTATTTGGTAATCGGAAATAAAGATGAAGAAGAAAACTACGCCGTACGCGCTTATTACAAGCCATTCATTTACTTAATTTGGCTGGGTTGTATCTTAATTTTTCTTGCCACTTTTTTAAAAATTTTCCGCAAAAAAATATGAAAAAATACTTTTTAATTTGTTCATTTTTATTGCTCGCAGCTTGTAATCACCAAGCTTCAAACTTTAGTCTTTCTGACATTTGGATTGGTGAACCCGATTCTGGTTTTCGTGATTTAAAAGTTGTGATCGGAAAAAAATTCATGATTTCTTCCGGCAACGAACTTGCAAGCCGCGCTGGTTCTGAGATTATGGCGCAAGGTGGAAATGCCATTGATGCTGCAATTGCAGCGCAGTTAGTTTTAAATATTGTTGAACCACAATCTTCTGGAATTGGTGGTGGCGCTTTCATTCTTTATTATGATAAAAAAAGCGGCGAAACCATTTATTTTAATGGACGCGAAACCGCGCCTAAAAATTCTAAAAGCGATATGTTTTTAGATAAAAATGGCAAGCCCCGCGAGTTTAATGACGCAGTGCGTGGCGGCCTTTCAGTTGGAACGCCAGGACTTTTAATGGCAATGTCAGAAGCGCATAAAAAATATGGAAAATTACCTTGGAAAAAACTTTTTCAGCCGGCAATAAAAATTGCTAGTGACGGTTTTATTGCCAGCAATAGATTTCATATTTTATCGTCAAATATTTCTTACTTAAAAGATTTCAGTGAAACTGCTGAAATTTATCTCGATAAAAATGGCAAAGCTTTCCAAGCTGGCGATAAAATAACTAATCCTAAAATGGCAAAAACGCTGAAAATAATTTCCAAGGAAGGCATTGATCCATTCTACAAAGGAGAGATCGCACATGATATTGCAAACGCAGCACAAAACTCAAAAATCAATCCCGGTTATTTATCTTTTGATGATTTAAAAAATTACCAAATCAAAACCGGCGATTTACTGTGCGATTCTTACCGAAAAAAATACAAAATATGTACAATGCCATTACCCGCCGGCGGCATTACACTTTTGCAAATTATGGGAATTTTAGAAAATTTTGATTTGTCAAAATTTAAACCAAATTCTGTTGAAGCAATTCACTTAATTTCCGAAGCAACTCGTTTGGCTTATGCCGATCGCAATCAATATTTAGCTGATACAACAGATGTTCCGATTCATAAAATGTTGGATAAGGATTATTTGGCAAAACGCGCTGAATTGGTTGATCCAAATAAAGCAATTGAGAAAATTGAGCCTGGTAAATTTACCTACAAACAAAATTCTGTAATTAATAATCGAGTTATTGAACTTCCTTCGACAACTCATTTATCGGTTGTTGACGCCAAGGGAAATGCTGTTTCAATGACGAGCTCGATTGAATATTTTTTTGGTTCGGCAATTTCGGTTGATGGATTTATGTTAAACAATCAACTAACTGATTTTTCTTTTGAGCCGATAAAAAATGGCAAGTTAGTTGCAAATCGTTTGGAGCCAGGTAAACAGCCGCGCAGTTCAATGTCGCCAACTTTCGTCTTTGATGAAAAAGACAAATTAATTATGATTATTGGATCTCCGGGGGGGCCTAGAATTATTCAGTTTGTTGCCAAAACTATCATCAATCATTTGGATTTTGGACTTGATGCTCAAGAATCAATTTCCATTCCAACATTTGTGGTTTTAAATAACGTAATCGAACTAGAAAAAAATCAGGACATTATTAAATTAGAACCTGAACTAAAAAAAATGGGTCACAAAACAAAAGTGATCGAAATCACGAGCGGAATTCACGCAATTACAATTGATAAAAACAAAATCGAAGGTGGCGCTGATCCTAGAAGAGAAGGCGTTGCAGTTGGTTTTTAAAATTTATTTAAATATGAAAGTAAAAATTTTTCGCCCGACAAAATCGGCGATGCAATCAGGAAAAAGGAATACTAAAAAATGGTTAATGGAACCAATTGAAGAGAAGAATATTCGCTCGATCAGCCCAGTTACTGGCTGGGTTTCGGCAAGTAACACTTCTTCGCAATTAGGATTTGTTTTTGAAAGCAAAGAAGAAGCGATAAAATTCGCAGAAAAAAGTGGATTTGAATATGAAGTTGAAGAGCCGAAGAAACTGCTTGTAGCCAAAAAATCTTACGCAGCAAATTTTACTGGGTAGTTAACTCAAGCCCAAGTCGACCCCGTCGTGAAGACGGGGTGACACTGAGTATGGTTGATGTACATACTTCCAACTTGTCACCCCGTCTTCACGACGGGGTCCACTCGGGTTCCAAACAAAGAAATAATCAAAAATCATAATGCAAAAAATCACCGAAATTCTTTCACAAAAAATCAGCGAAAATCACCAAAAAATTGAAGATTTTTTTGCGAAAAAATTTCGTGAAAATCCACCACTTTTTTATAATTCAGTTGATTTGCGTCACAGCGAAATAAAAATTGCACCGGTTGATACAAACTGCTTTCCAGCTGGATTTAACAACCTTTCCGATGTTTCAAGGCAAAAAGCTAAATCTATCGCCGATAATTTTTTATCGACATATTTTCCTCAAGCAAAAAAGATTTTAATTTTACCAGAAAGCCACACGCGCAATTTGCGTTATTTGGATAATATTTTTTATTTGCAGGAAATTTTAAGCTCTAAAAGAGAAGTTATTGTTGGAACTTTATCTGCTGAAATAATTGAAAAAACTGTAATCGATCTAGAAAATGGTCATTTTGTCACAGTTCATCCTTTACAAAAAAATGGCGATAAAATTGCCAGCAAGGAAGGTTTTGAACCAGATTTAATTATTCTAAATAATGATTTAACTGACGGAATTCCAGAAATTCTAAAAAATCTTTCATCGCCAATTATTCCATCAGAAAATTTAGGCTGGCATTCACGCACCAAATCACATCATTTTGACATTTATAACCAACTGGCTGTTGAATTAGCGCAAATTATTGAAATTGATCCTTGGCTAATTTCTTCTCTTCACGCCGTATGTCAAAAAGTGAATTTTAAAGAACAAACTGGCCTTGAATGTTTGGCAACGCATGTTGATAAAATCATCAGCGATTTAAAAGAAAAATATCAGCAATACGAAATTTCAGATGAGCCTTATTGCTACATTAAAGCTGATAATGGCACTTACGGAATCGCAGTCTGGCCGGTTTTTTCCGGTGCAGAAGTTTTGGAAATAAATAAAAAAGAACGCAATAAAATGAACATGCTCAAAGGTGCCGTTCAAAATACGCAAGTGATGGTCCAAGAAGGAATTAAAACGGTAGATCGCATTGATGATAAAATTGCCGAGCCAATGATTTACATGATCGGCGGCGAAATTGTGGGAAACTTATTTCGGGCTAATGAAAATCGCGATGAAAAAATCAGCTTAAACGCAGCGGGCGCAAGCTTTTTTGATTTAGAAAAATTATCTGAAACTCAATTAAAATTGGGATTAGAAAAAAATAAAATTGCTGCAATTTATTCATTAATTGCAAGGCTTGCGGCGCTTGCTTCTGCTGTTGAAAACAGCATCAATATTTCAATAAAAAATTCATAGAGATTTATGAAAACAACTAGACCATTAATTGGAATTGTTCCAGACTATAAAGATGGCTGCCCAAACGGCTATTCATCTCGCAATTATTATGCATTGCGCGCCAATTACGTTGAAATGATCAATGATGCCGGAGGCGCTGCGATTATTTTAACTTATGATTATGATTTGATTGATTCTTATCTCGATTCGCTCGACGGTCTGGTTGTGGTTGGCGGATATTTTGACATTCATCCAAAGCGTTACGGCGAACAACAAATTCATCCGGCTGTAAAATTAAACGACATTCGCGAAAACTTCGAACACGCGCTTGGAAGCAAAGCGATTAAAACCGATGTTCCTTTGTTTGGAATTTGCAACGGCATGCAATTAATCAATGTTTTGCACGGCGGAAAAGTGATTCAACATATTCCCGACGAAGAGCAATTTATGGATCACGAACAAAGCCATATTGAAGGGTTCAATGATTATAAAATACCTTATCACGATATTTTAATTGAGAGAAATTCTAAACTTTTTTCAATTGTCGGCGAAGAAAAAATTAAAACTAATTCTTCACATCATCAGGCGGCAAAAAATCCTGGTGAAGGCTTGCGAGTTGCAGCGCGCGCTACTGATGGCGTGATTGAAGCGGTTGAAAAACCAGGACATCCTTTTTGCATTGGCGTACAATGGCATCCAGAATTTGAAGTGACTGACACCGATAAAAAAATCTTTGTAGCTTTTGTTGAAGCGGCAAAAAAATATAAAGATTCGAAGTAATCTTAAAAAAAAATAAAAAAAATGACTGAAATAAAAGCTGAAGAAAAAGGAATCAGAATTGCAAAAGTAATCGCCCAAGCTGGATATTGCTCGAGAAGAGAAGCGGAAGAAATGATTTTGGAAGGCCGCGTTAAAGTTAATGGCGAAGTTATTACAAGTCCTGCAACTTTTATTACGGATCATTCAATAAAAATTGATGATAAATTAATTAATGCCAAACAACCAGTGCGTTTGTGGCTTTTTCACAAGCCGGAGGGAGTTTTAACAACGTCAAAAGATCCGCATAATCGCAAAACTGTTTTTGATTTATTACCCAAAAACATGCCGCGTACGGTGACGGTTGGAAGATTAGATTTTAACACCGAAGGGCTTTTGCTTTTGTCCACAAGCGGCGAGCTTGCGCGCTACATGGAATTGCCGAAAAATAAATGGATCAGAAAATATCGCGCTCGCGTTTTTGGAAAAGTTAATCACGAAAGATTAAAGAAATTAGAAAACGGAATTACCGTTGAAGGAATTAGATATGGTTCAATTAAAGTTGAAGTTGAAGTTGAAAAAAACTCAAATTCCTGGCTAAAAATTTCACTCGAAGAAGGCAAAAATCGCGAAATCAGAAAAGTTATGGAACATCTAGGATTAAAGGTAAACCGCCTAATCCGCGTTTCATTCGGTCCTTTTACTTTAGGTAATTTAGCAGTTGGCGATATTAGAGAAGTTACAAAAGCGGCGCTTAGAAGCTCGTTTCCGGATATCGTGGCAAAAGGGTAGACGGCAATGCACCGAGAGTTTGAATATCATATTCTCCGCCATAGCCTGTGATCTTTAGAGCCATAAGACTTCAGACCATTTGATTGTTTTTGCAAACTTTATTGCGAACTCATCTTCACATCTCCTCCGACCACTGTAGCGCGAAGCGTACCGAAAATAAATTTCATAAAAATAAAACTGACAATCACTTCCTAGGAAAGGGATGCAATTTGCGAATTTTTTGTTCAAAGGCGTAGTTGAATTCTTTAAAAATAAAAAAATTGGATAATTTTCTATAAAGGATGTTATGCGAAGCCTTGATAAAACCAATCAAAACTCGGTGAACGTGAAGCGGAGATTTGGAGAATGTTGCTTGCAAAAATTAAGATTTTCTAAACGGAATTTCAGAGCATTTAACTTTTACATTCTTATAACCGAACTCTCTTAGCATATAATCAACCCAATGCTTTGCTGCTTTCTGATCACTCACTGGACCAATAATTATTTCTTCAATAGCGTTTTCTATGATAGCCGGATCTTCCTCAAAAAGCTTGATGTGAGCTTTGCCAGGCGCATGGAAATGAAGTTTTTTGCCGCTATTTTTTGGAATCAGGATCACTATTCTTCTTTCTTGCTCTTCGTGAAAACCTCTGTGTTTAACAAACAAAATAGGAATAAAAGATATGGTCATTAGTTCCCTTATTTTCTTATCTTCCTCTTTCGACATAACTTCTTTTTTGCGGAGTTTTTCTACAATTTTTATCCAATCATCGGCAGATATGGATTGTTTAAATTTATCAATCTCAACTTTTAATGAGTTGTCTTTTTGAAACATTTTATAATCATCTTCAGATTTTGAATAATATCTCACATTTTCATCTAGATCAGCTATCAGAATTTGATCTTTGTCTTCTTGTTTCCAATTTTTTAATACCTCTAACAGAGCGTTCTTTTTAAACTTGATAGCGTAAGATCCATAGCCCCGCCATTGACTAAGTAATCCATCATTTGAGATGTGCTCTTCGTTAGTAGTTGAGAAACAGACAAAGAATACCCCCTCTAATAACTTCCACCTATCCTCGAACAAAAATTTTAAACCATCCTCAGAACGATTATTCTGCTTCATCCATTCTTGTAGGTTTTTTACAAATAGATCGTTTCCCAATTCAATTTCCGAAGAATCATTACTAGCAAAAACATCAGTCGCCCAAAGACACTTGTTTTGCAAAATTCCCTGAAGACCTGCTTCGCTTGTATAATGAAAAAGAATTTCTTCGCTCATTTTTGTTTAATTAATTAATTTTTTTAGCTGATCACTTGCCAACAGCGACTTCATCTGCGAAATAGCAATCTCATTCAGATTTTTTAATCTCTCGCCTTGCGATAAATTTTGTTTGATCAAAACCGAATTAATGCTCTCCAAATTTGTCATCACAACCAACTGTTCTAAGGTTGCATTATCTCGTAAATTTCCCTCAAGATCAGGATTTTCTTTTTTGAATTCAGTGGCGGTTTTTCCAAACAAAGCAACATTCAATAAATCGGCTTCATTGGCGTAAATCGTTGATATTTGCTGTTTGGAAAGAGTTTTGGGAATTAGATTTTCTTTAATGGCATCAGTATGAATGCGGTAATTTATTTTCGCCAAAGTGCGCTGCAAATTCCATTCCAGCTTGAGGCGATTATTTTCATCCTCTTTGAGTCGCTGGAATTCTTTAACTAAATAAAGTTTAAATTCTGCAGAAACCCAAGAAGCGAATTCAAAAGCGATATCTTTGTGGGCAAAAGTTCCACCTGTTTTACCAACTTTAGAAATAATCCCAATCGCATCAGTATTTTCTATCCATTTACTAGGAGAAAGAACAAAGGCATTTGCTCCGGCTTCTTGCCAAAAGGAGTCGAATTCGACCCCTTTAAAATTTTGATTATTAATTTTTTCCCATAGACCAAGAAACTCGATGGTATTTTTTGATCTCATCCAATTCTTTACTAAATCTTTTGGTTCATCGGGATTTTTATGACGAGCAATATCTGTTAGCGAAATGTAATCGCTGCTACTGGCTTTAAGTATGGAAATTTGTAATTTTTTGATGGTGATTTTCTTCATATTTTTCTTTTGGGTTTAGTTCTTAATTATGGCGGATTCGCCATAATTAAAATAATTTTTATAAGTGGTGAGACGTAATTTTAATTGCCATTAGAGTACTGAACAACACAAAAAACAACTCGCAAAATCTGCAAATGAATTTGTATTTTTTTCAAAAGTATAATCCGAAATTCGGTGAACATGAAATGCTTTAGAAAATCAAGACTTCGGAAGGTGTCGGAGAAAAGTTCGCAAAAAGAGGTCGCTTCCTCCGCCACTTGAGCTTATTTAAAATTCATCTTCAATTACCTAATCCCTAGAATCTTGTGCGTTTGTAGTGATAAGAAATATCCGCCTTCTTCGCATAAGCGCGTTGTATATTCTAAATTTTCTTTGTTTTTAGTGGCATCATATTCATCCATTGGTTGGAGATAAATGGGAATGGGAAATTTTGATTGGCCGACTTCGGCGAGTTGTTGGTAATTTTTGTGGGTTTTGGAAATTATGAATTTTAGGGCGTTGAGGCGTGGGAGTAAGTCGGGTCTGATTTGGTGATATTTTTCGTTGGTGATTTTTGGAGAGCAGATGATTTTTATTTCTGGTGGTAAGTCGCGATAAATGGTGCCGTTAGTTTCGATTTGAACGAGGAAATTTAATTTTACTAATTCTGCACAAAGTTTTTCAATTGGCTGGCGTAAAGGCTCTCCGCCTGTGATTACGATTAATTTTCTGACAATTTTTCCATCGGAATTTTTTGAAAGCTTGATAGTTTCTTCGATAATTTTTTCTAAAGAAAAATTTTGATAAGATTCAAATTCAGTATCACAAAAATCGCAGGCTAAATTACAGCCACCAAGGCGGATAAAGACGGAAGGATGACCAGCGTAAGGGCCTTCACCTTGAAGAGTTGGAAATATTTCTTGAATATCGAGAAAAGAGCCGTCGTGAAGTTCTGGTTTTAAGATTTTATTTTTACCAAACATTTTATAGCGAGAGTGTTTAATTTACTGTTTAACTATAAACTTCTGATATGTCTCACGCTCCATTTCAACGATATCAACGGAAATTTCATGTCTCTTACCTGACAATTTCAAATCAAGAAGAAACTCTCTGCTAAATTCTAGAATTTTCTCAGCCAAATTTTTTCTTATCTGAACCGTTCTGCCAGTTAGAACTTTTAGAGTTATGTGAATAAAGGAAGAAGTGGTTTGATCTGTCAATCCCACCAAATAATCATCAAAAGGTAAAGCTCTGGCTTTGCATTGATCAGCGTCAAAATTACCTTCAACACCACTCATGATGTTTTGGATATTTTTTTGTAAATTTGTGATTGAACTTTTTGAGATATTGGCTGAATGCTCGATGATGAGATGTGGCATATATAATCGTGAGTTGAATTAGTTCGCGTTTTTTAAGAAAAACAAAGACGATAGCCCGCATGTTTTTGTTTTTTGTGTAATGATGCAAGCATCATTACGTATTGGAAATTGATCCGAAGATCAATTTCTTTTCTTAAGGAGGTAATCCAGCCGCAGGTTCCCCTACTGCTACCTTGTTACGACTTAACCCCAGTCACTCCTCCTACCGTGTAGGCCTGCCTCCTTGCGGTTAGCTCAACCTATTCGGGTAGAAACAGCTTCCATGGCTTGACGGGCAGTGTGTACAAGACCCGAGAACGTATTCACCGTAGCGTGCTGATCTACGATTACTAGCAATTCCAACTTCATGAGGGCGAGTTGCAGCCCTCAATCTGAACTGAGATGGCTTTTAAGGATTTGCTCCAGATTGCTCTTTCGCTTCCTGCTGTAACCACCATTGTAGCATGTGTGTAGCCCACCTCATAAGGGCCATGATGACTTGACATCGTCCCCACCTTCCTCCAACTTGTCGTTGGCAGTTTCCTTATAGTTCCCGGCATAACCCGATGGCAAATAAGGATGAGGGTTGCGCTCGTTGAAGGACTTAACCTAACATCTCACGACACGAGCTGACGACAGCCATGCAACACCTGTCTCCACTGTGGATTGCTCCAAAAGTACATCTCTGTACCGGTCAATGGGATTCAAGAGGTGGTAAGGTTTTTCGCGTAGCATCGAATTAAACCACATGCTCCACTGCTTGTGCGGGTCCCCGTCAATTCCTTTGAGTTTTAGTCTTGCGACCGTAGTCCCCAGGCGGAGTGCTTATCGTGTTAACTTCGCCACCGAGACCCAAAGTCCCGACAACTAGCACTCATCGTTTACTGCGTGGACTACCAGGGTATCTAATCCTGTTTGCTCCCCACGCTTTCGTACCTCAGCGTCAGTATTGGCCTAGATGGTCGCCTTCGCCACCGATATTCCTTCTAATATCTACGGATTTCACCCCTACACTAGAAATTCCACCATCCCCGACCAAACTCAAGTGAGGCAGTTTCGATTGCAGTTCCTAAGTTGAGCTTAGGGCTTTCACAATTGACTTACCAAACCGCCTACGTACGCTTTACGCCCAATAATTCCGAACAACGCTAGCACCCTTCGTATTACCGCGGCTGCTGGCACGAAGTTTGCCGGTGCTTTTTCTGTGAGTACCGTCATTATCTTCCTCACTAAAAGAGCTTTACAATCCGAAGACCGTCATCACTCACGCGGTATTGCTGGATCAGGCTTGCGCCCATTGTCCAATATTCCCCACTGCTGCCTCCCGTAGGAGTCTGGACCGTGTCTCAGTTCCAGTGTGGCTGATCATCCTCTAAGACCAGCTACGGATCATTGCCTTGGTAGGCCATTACCCCACCAACTAGCTAATCCGATAGAGGCTCATCCAACAGCGATAAATCTTTCCCGATAAATCGGTGATATATGGCATTAGCTTTGGTTTCCCAAAGTTATTCCTTACTGCTGGGGAGATTCCTCTACATTCCTCACCCGTTTGCCACTAATATATTGCTATATCCGTTCGACTTGCATGTGTTAAGCATACCGCCAGCGTTCGTTCTGAGCCAGGATCAAACTCTCAAGTTGAGAATTTGTTCTGACTGAATCTTTTTTTTGCTGACATAAAACTCGCGACATTGCTGCCGCTAGAATTAACGAAAACATCTAAAAAGATAGTCCACACGGAACTATCGCCTTAGTTTTTCTTAAAAATTACTTTTTGCTAAAAGTATAAACGCGACTATTCACGATGTAAAACAACTAGATTTTTGGCAAAAGAAATTTGTCTTCAGCAGTTAAGCTGATTTGAATTTCTTTTCAAAAATCAGGGAAAAATTCAGAAGTCATTTCCGAACGAGCGGCGCAATTTAGGTCCAACTTTTCTTTTGTCAAGCAGACAAATCAATATTTGTTAAATATTTTTATTTTTTCTCAAACAATTTTGGACAAAAGCACTAAACACAAGCTTTCCTGGCATTATGCCTTTTTTAATATTTATCTCTAATTCCGCTAATTCCTGTAAATTTTTGGTTAAAAACTGCAATGGAAGAGTTATTAAATGCTTCCGAAATTCGATTTCTGTTTTGAAAAAAAGACGTTGTGACTTCACAACTTCCTCAAAATTTGCCTTCTCTAATTCGGTTTGAATTCTACAGTGATAGAGCTTTTGAAGGTAATTTGAGAGAAAACGAATCAAGGTAATAGGTTCAAAACCATCTTTAAAAAGCTTTTCTGTTTGTTGTAATGCAATATCAAATTTTCGTGCTGCAAAATTCATCACAAATTCATTGGCTGTAATATCGCTTTCAGACTGTGTCAGCTTATCTACAAGCTCTGTTGTTAAAACCTTGTTTTCACCTAGAAAAACGGTGATTTTTTCAAGTTCAGACAGAATGATTTGGCGATTTTTTCCGAATTTTTCTATTAACAAGTCAATGGTCTGAGAGCTTGATTTTACTTGCTTTGATGCCAATTCATTTTCAATAAATTTTTTAATTACACGCTCATCATCTTCGTAACAAGCGATTGCTGCGAAATTTGGATTATCCTCCGCAGCCTTACGCAGAGGCGATGATTTGTCCAAGTCGCCGGCTTGAATCAAAATAAAATTATCACTTTTTTTAGCAAAATCCTGATCTTCAAAAAGAATCTTAAGCGCTGCTCCACCAGCAATATCAACGTCTTTCACTAAAATTAATTTTCTTCCACCCAACATTGAGTAGGAAAAAAACTCATCAGCTAAAATTCCTTTATCTTCCGAAAGCCGCTCTTTGCTTAGGTTTGTGACCATAAATGGATCAGATAAATCTGGTGAAATCTTCTTAGAAATCATATCAAATCTATAATTTACAACTGATGTTTCAGGCCCAAATACCAAGCATCCGGCAACTTTTTCCTGGGCAATTTTTTGGATATAAAAATCAATCTGTGCGTTAGCAATTTTCATTAGTTAAATTGTAAGAGTTGTGCAATGGCGCGGTTTTGCGCGAAGAATATAATCTGCTTTTTATAAAAAAATTACACAAAGCATTTTTAATATCACTTTTTGATATTATGAGCCTGTCGTAAATATTAAATATTCTCCAAACCAATCTTCAATTTTAGAATTTCAAACTCATCAAATTTTATTGCATATATAGTACAGCAAAAAAATGTCCCTTTATGAATTTTATTAAATTATGATATTGACTATCATTTTCGTTAAAACTATTTTGTCGCTCTAATTTATTTTAAATTTATGAAAATCAGTTTTTTAAACTTGCAACATTCACATTTTATTGCGCTAACTGCCGCCGCTTTTGTACATGGTTCAATTGCGGTTTGGTCAATGATGCCATCGAATCCGATCGTTATTAACCAACAAGCAATTCAGGTAAGTTTTGTAGCGCCTTCGGCTTCGGAGAAAAAAAATGAAAGCGCTTCTCACAAAAAAATTGCGCTAAATGTTGAAAGCGAAAATGCTCTAAAACAAAAGAAAAATGACAAAGTTGAAAAATCCGAAAGCAAAGCCGAAAAAAACAAATTAGCCGGGAAAGAAACTTCCGGTCGTGTTGATCCAAATGCAACTGCAACAAAATCTGCCGAAACTGATCCGGTTTTTGACGCTGCTTATTTAAACAACCCTGCCCCGTCTTATCCACAAGCCGCAAAACGCAAAGGCATTCAAGGCAAAGTTATGCTTAATGTTATTGTAAAAGCAGATGGCACGCCAGCTAAAGTGCAAGTTTATCATTCGAGTGGTTTCAGTGCTTTAGATGAAGCAGCTCTTGAAGCGGTTAGACAATGGAAATTTGTTCCGGCGCGTCGCGGTGGAGAATTTGTTCAGGCCAACGTGGTTGTTCCTGTTGATTTCAAAATGATTTAAGGTTTTTAAAAAATGAATTTCGCTCACGTTTTTGCTCAAGGAAACTCAGTTTTAATTGCGGTTTTTTTACTACTTTTAGCAATGTCTTTCGCCAGCTGGTATTTAATTTTCTGGAAAGGTTTAAAGCTGCGCCAAGAATATAAAGCATTTCAAAAATTTCACGATACCTACGTAAATATTAAAGACTGGCCGGCTCGCAAAAATTTTCAAAATGTTGAAGGCAGCGTTAATGATTTGTTGATTGAAGTAAAAAAACTCGAACCAATCCTTCCGCAATATAACACTCACGAAGCTAAAAAAGAAATTTTGACTATGCATTTGTTGCAGGTTTTGGATGAAACCAGAATTAATCTCGATAAAGGCTTAACCGTTCTGGCATCTATCGGCAGCTCCTCACCATTCATCGGATTATTCGGAACAGTTTGGGGAATTTACAACGCACTTCAAAGCATTGCTGCGCAAGGAAATGCCGGACTTTCAGTTGTTGCCGGCCCAATGGGCGAAGCTTTAGTTGCAACGGCGATTGGTCTTTTTGCCGCAATTCCGGCAGTTTTAGCTTACAATAGTTTCGTTCGTCTAAATCGCCTTTTAGTACAAAACCTGCGTCATGTTGCGGAGCAGATGACTGTTTACCTATCTAACGAAACTCAAAAACACTAATTCATGCAAAGTCCTTTTGATCGCGAAGATTTACAAGCGCCACTTGCTGAAATAAACACCACGCCACTTGTTGACGTGATGTTGGTATTGCTGGTGATTTTCTTGGTTACAGCGCCAATGTTAAATAGTGCCATTAAACTTAATTTGCCGTCAGAAACTGCGGCCCAAATTAGCGAACAAAAAACTCTCACAATTTCTGTAAATAAATCAGGCCAATATTTTTTAGATGATGCGCCAATTTCGACTGATGAGCTGGAAAGAAAACTAGAACTCACCGCTAAAGATAATCCGAAACAACCAATTCACATCCGCGCCGATGTTGATGTTTCTTACGGTAAAGTAAGTCACGTTTTAGCAATAGCGCAAAGGTTTGGATTGGCGAATGTTGGGTTTGTAACCGAACCGAAGTAGAGAAAACAGCCTAAATGGCTGTTTTCGGCACTAACACACTCTAAGGAAATTATTACAGAAGGATCGCAATTTTAATTTTTTAAGAAATGTCAGAAATCTCTAAAACAGCCTTTATTCCATTGGCTACAAAAGCAAAAAATAATCGCTTTGCTAACTTGTTAAACAGCACAGTAATTGTTGGCGTTGCTTTAACTCCTTGTATTGCCGTTGCGAAAGAAAGCGAAACTACAACACTTCCGACAGTTACAGTAATTGATAGCCGCGAAAATGAGAACTACAATTCAACTGAATCTTCTTTTTACAAATTAAGTGGACCTCTGGTTGACCAGCCCAGAACAGTTTCAACTGTTAGCCGCCAATTAATGGATGATCAAGGTATAACTAAAGTTTCTGATGCGCTTCGCAACGTACCGGGCGTTTCTCTTGTTGCTGGTGAAGGTGGAAATCAAGGCGATAACCTTACAATTCGCGGCTTTTCTGCCCGCAATGATTTCTTCATTGATGGAATGCGCGACTTCGGAAGTTATTTCCGCGATCCTTTTAATTTAGAAACTATCGAAGTTGTTCAAGGCCCTTCTTCAATTTTATTTGGCCGCGGAACCACAGGTGGTGCAATTCAACAAAATTCTAAACAAGCATTTTTAGGAACAAAAAAAGAAGGTGATTTCATGCTTGGAACTAACGAAACAACTCGCGCTGCTGTTGACGTAAACACTAAAATTAGCGATAGTTCAGCATTTCGTTTAAACGCCATGGGTCACAGAAATAAAGTGGCGCAGCGTGATGAACCTTTATATCGCCGCGCCGGATTTGCTCCATCTTTAGCATTCGGACTTGGAACCGACACGCGTTTAAATATTTCTCACCTTTACCAAGCTGAAGATAATATTCCTGATTACGGCGTGCCATTTTTTGCCGGCAAACCAGCTAATGCCAACCGCAATAATTTTTACGGTTTCAAAAATTCAGATCACTTAAAAACTGATGTAAATATTTCTACCGTAAAACTTGAGCATGATATTTCCAAAGATTCGACTTTCCGTAACCAAGCCAGATATGCACGTTATTTTCGTGATGGTCAAGTTACCGAACCGCAAATGACAACCAGCGCCAATACTGTTGCCAGAAACATCAGAGCTAGAACTTCGGTTGAATCTTATCTGGGAAACCAAACTGATATTTCCAACAAATTTTCAACTTATGGAATTGAACATGCTACAATTCTTGGCCTTGCGCTTGAAAGTGAAACTTCAGCTCCAACCATTCTAACTTACACGGGAGTTCCTTCGATTAATTTATATAATCCAGACCCTTCAACTGGATTTAGTTATACTGGAGTAACCTCTTCTTATACCAAAGTAAAACTTGATACAGTTGCAGTTTATGTAGCTGACAATATCAAATTTAATAAATCATGGGAATTGGCTTTGGGCGCGCGTTTTGATAATCTAAAAAGCAATTATAACAACATTGCTGCGACCGGTACTCAAACCAATCTGTCACGCACCGACAATTTGTTTAGCTACAGCGCTGGCTTGGTTTATAAACCAGCTAAAAATGGCAGCATTTATTTTAATTATGGAACTTCGTTTAATCCTTCGGCTGAAACACTTTCGCTTTCAACTGGAAATGCCAATATTGAACCGGAACAAAATACAATTTACGAAATCGGAACTAAATGGGATTTGTTAAAAAAACGTCTTTCTACAACTTTAGCAATTTTTAGAGCTGATAAAGATAATGCCCGTGAAACGATTGACGCCAGCGGCACCAACACTTTGTCAGGTAGCCAACGTGTTTATGGTTTAACGGCGCAAGTTACTGGAAACATTACTGAAGCGTGGAAAATTTCTGCGGGCTATGCTTATTTAGATGGCAAAGTTACAAGCTCCATTGTTAATCCAACTTACGTAAATCGCCCTTTAGCCTATACTCCGGAGCATAGTTTCAATTTATTTACAACTTACAAAATTACTCCAAAACTTGAAGTTGGCGGCGGCGCAAATTTTGTTTCCGAACGCTTTGTTAACCCAACTGCTACAGCAGATGCAGTTAGCGGAACTCTTAGAAATGCGCCTGGTTACTTGATTTACAACACAATGGCAAAATATCCGCTTAACAAAAACATCGATCTGCAATTAAACGTGAATAATATTTTCAACACTTATTATTTCGATTCTATTCGCGGTAATAACGCCGTTCTAATTGGCGAAGGACGCGTAGTTCTTCTTTCAACCAAAGTAAAATTCTAATATGTTGCTTCAAATTCCCGACATTTTAACTCCAGAACAAGTAAAAGAATTTCGCGAAATTTTGAACAAAGCAAATTGGGTTGATGGCAAGTTTACAACTGGTCATCAATCAAGTTTGGTTAAAAATAATGCACAACTTCCAGAAAATTCTGCTGAGTCTAAAGAGCTGGGCGAGAAGATTTTAATAGCATTAGAACGTAATTCTACATTCATCTCAGCGGCCCTTCCCTTGAAGGTTTATCCGCCACTTTTTAACAGCTATTCTGACGGGCAAAACTTTGGCACGCACATTGACAATGCAATTCGTCACGTGCCGGGAACTCATTTCAGAATTCGCACCGATCTTTCCGCCACCTTATTTCTTTCTGATCCTTTGGAATATGAAGGCGGAGAGCTAGTGGTAGAGGACACATATGGTTTGCATAAGGTAAAATTACCCGCAGGCCATATGATCCTCTACCCGGCAAGTAGTTTGCATTATGTAACGCCAGTTACAAAAGGTGCAAGAGTTGCATCGTTTTTTTGGATGCAAAGCATGGTGCGCGATGATGCGCAAAGAACTTTGCTTTTTGATTTAGATAATTCAATCAGAACAGTTATTCGTGATTTACCGAATCACGAATCTTCGATTCATTTAACCGGCATCTACCACAATTTGCTGCGCCGCTGGGCTGATTCTTAGAAAAATTTAGGAAATTAAATTTTTAGGAACTAGAAATTATTTATACTTTCAGTTGCCTATATCAAAGTCCTTTTGAATTCAGCATAATTAGATCCTGAAACAAGTTCAGGATGACAGCTTTGGTAGACATTCCTACAATCGTCATTCTGAACTTGTTTCAGGATCTAATAACGAGAAGTCCAAATGTTTAGTATATACCAAAAAAACAAATCTATTGCGGATGCGCGGGTTTATCCCGCGCGTAGCAATTCAAATAAAACTAAATTCAAACGAAGTTTGAATTTAAATTATCCCAATTCCATGAGAAAAATTCTAAAAAAACTTCATCTTTATCTCGCAATAACTCTTTGCATTCCCTTGGTATTACAAGGCATCACTGGCCTAATAATGGTTTTTCAGCATGAGATTTCCAATTACCAACTTCACACAAAACATGTTTTTGCAAGCGGCGAAATTCAAGCACCGAGCAAAATAATTATTTCAGCTTTAACTCAGGTTCCAGAAGGCTCCAAGGTAAATTCTATCAAATTACCAATCGCAGAAAAATCGCCGGCAGTTGTACGTTTAACCAAAAAAATTGAAGAAAAAAAATCAATTTTTGAAGTTGTAGCTGATCCAGTTTCGCTTGAAATTATAGAAGTAAAAAATCCGGAAAATGACTTTTTTAAAAACCTCAAAAAATTCCACTCCAGCCTTTTTATTCCAGGTCAAACCGGCAAAAATATTGTCGGCACTTTTGGCTTGGTAATGTTGTTCATGGTAATTAGCGGATTAGTTATTTGGTGGCCGAAAAAAATCACCTTTAAACGCGCCATGACTTTTAAATTTAGTTCAACCGGCAAACAATTTCATCGCGACTTACACAGCGCCGTGGGCTTTTGGACATCACTCATAATTTTCATCACCAGTTTTGCTGGAGTTTATTTGGCTTTCACGCCGCAAACTACCGCAACAATTTTAGCAATTTTTCCAGGTAAAGATTTAAAGAAAAGCGCCAATGAAATGGTAATTGATCCTGGTTCAAGCTTTTTGACAATCGATGAGCTCGCAGACTTTGCTGCACAAAAGGTTTCAAGTGATGATAAATTACTTTCAATAAATTTTCCGATGAAACCAGAGCAGCCTTTTCGCATAAATTTTGTACCAAAAAATTATGAAGATGGCGAACCAATTATCACAGTTTTTATCGATCAATATTGGCAAAGAATTTTGGAAGTTCGTGATCCAAAAAATTATTCTTTAGGAGAAAAAATAATCGCCTGGCAACATTCAATTCATGCTGGTGAAGGCTTGGGATATTTGTGGAAAATTACGGTGTTTTTGACCGGATTTTTGCCGTTACTTTTTTCAATTACTGGAATTTCTTTGTGGCTTATTAAGAGAAAAAGCAAAAAGCTGAAGGCAGCTTAATCGAGCTAACATCTCGACGACGCTGCGCTTTGCTCGATGACCTGAAGTAAGAATTCGCGAAGAAAAAGATGGGCAAAACTTCATATTTAGGGAAATTCCCCATAGAATTTTAACGAGATCGTTGATTTTATTGGGTTAAAGTCACTTTTCATTTTCCAGAAATTGAATACTAAAAAGCCTGATAAATTATGGAAATAAAAAATGCCGCAAGGCCTTTAAATATATGGGTTTGGGCAAAAAGCTATGGGTAATTTCCACTAAATGTGCAATTTTACCCAAAGATTAGGTCACCCTAGCAAACCGCATTTGGCGCGTCGTCGAGAAGCTAGCTCGATTTATTCACATCCAAAAATTTTTCCTAAAACTGTCCGAAAATAAAAATTTTGCTCTTCTTTTTGGCATTCGATAATTACACGCTTTGCATCATATTGTTGAGCTTTGCATCCATAAAAATTCCGCGGTTTTATTTTTTTATTTTCCAATAAATATTCATAAAAAAGTTTTAACTCTTTCAATCGCGGTTTGTAATTTTTTCTAGCAACTTCCATCGCCACTAAAGCCAAAATTTTTAAAGCAATTTTGCTTTCGGTTTTTCTGAATTTTTCTAAGTCTAATAAAAAAAATCCCGCCTTACCAAACTCCAGTATTTTCTTAGCTTCACAAAGCATCGAGTCATTAAATAAATCTCGTGTAATCGCAATTTCATCAGCGGCATTTTTGATTCTTTCTTGAATCAAGTTTTTATCTTCGAAAGTCGCGAAAAAATTTCTGATTTTATTGCGCAAAAATTTCTCATCCAAATTAGTTTCATCTTCAAACCATTCGACTTTTTTACTTTTTAAGAATTTTTTTAATTCATCTTTTTCAAAATCCAAAAGCGGCCTTACAAGCTTAATTTTCTTGAAGTCAGAAACTTCTGCAATTGTTGACAATCCATCCAAACCACTACCGCGAAACAGGCGAATCAAAAAATTTTCTGCCACATCTTCAAGTTGATGACCTAAAAATAAAAACCCAATTTCATTCTTAATGCAAAACTCATAAAGCAGCTCATATCTTGCTTCGCGAAGCTTAGCTTCGATATTAGTTTTTGGAATATTTGTAGAATCAATTTCTAAAATCTGGTGAGAAATCTTTTTCTTTTTTAAGGCTCTATTAAGGTTTAAAGCTTCTTGTGACGAGCCTTGGCGCATTTTGTGATCAATTGTGACAGCGAATAATTCAATATTATTTTTCTTACAAAATACAGAAAGCAACAAGGTTAAAGCTAGAGAATCCGCACCTCCGGAAACTGCAACCGCAATTCTTTTTGGTGTATTTTTTTGCAAAAAAATCTCTTCGATCTTGTTTGAGAAATTGTTAATAAGAGTCATCGCTTCTTGATTTCACTAGTTAGAAATTAATAGCCTACCAAATAACTGCCAATATCTCACCCACAACAAACATCGAAACGTAAACTGCGAAACAGCCAGAAATAGTCACAGCAACACTAGTGCGAAACGGATATTCTTTTTCCTTAAAAGATAAGACGGTTAATTTGGTCATAATGCCAATAGCAAAAGAAATCAAAACTGAGAAAAATCCGATTAATCCAATAATGTTTCCCGAGGCAAGATCTTGGAAAATTTCTGAATTTACGATCCGGTTTATAGCATAGTCACAAACTAAGTATAAAAACAGAGCTCCTCCAAAAAAACTATATACGGAAAGTGATTTTCTACTCCACATTAACTGCGCCACAAAGAATGGAATGCTAACTATCAGCATGATGTCGAGTAAATCCATATCCATGAATATGGCTGTAAGTAATTCAGAAAGATATTTGAACATTTTTTAGGTGATTACAGATTTAATTCAATACGTCACGCATTGAGTAAAATCCTGGATTTTTGGCACTTCCCCAAATTGCAGCACGAATTGCGCCTTTGGCAAAAATATCGCGATTTGAAGCTTTATGAGTTAATTCAACACGTTCGCCGTCTCCGGCAAAAATTACAGTATGATCTCCAATTACATCTCCGCCGCGTAAAGCTGCGAAGCCGATTTCACCTTTTTGACGTTTGGCCTCTTTTCCGACTCGCGCCATATTTCCAACAGTTTTTAAATCTACCCCGCGACCTTTCGCAACTGCCGCGCCAAGTGATAAAGCGGTTCCAGAAGGCGAATCAACTTTGTTATTGTGATGCATTTCGAGAATTTCAATATCAAAATCTTCATGCAAAATTCCCGCAACTTTTTCGGCCAGATTCATCAAAAGGTTAACTCCAAGAGACATATTGGAAGACCAGATAATTACTGCATCTTTAGCAAATGAAGCGAATTTTTGTTTTTCAACATCGGAAAATCCTGTAGTTCCACAAACCAAAACTTTTTTGTTTTCCGCACATTTTTGTGCCATTTCCAAACTTAAAGCCGGCGCAGAAAAATCAATAATCGCATCACAGCTTTGAATAAACTGGTCAATATCAGAAATTAATTTGCCGCCATTTTTTTCAAAACCTAAAAATTCTCCCAAATCTCCGCCTTCTTGCCCGCCGCCTTGACGAACTAAGGCTGAAGCAAGTTCAACCACAGAATCTTGTAAAACAAGAGTGGCAATGGTTCGGCCCATACGACCGGTGACTCCAGTTACGCCTATTTTCATAAATTTTGAAATTTGATTTTTAAGAATATTTTAAAACTACAAATCACATAAGCGATAAGCAAATAAAAATCTTGCGTCGCATGAAAGCAGTTCGTAAAATTACGACCTATTTTAAAGCCACAAATCTTTTCTTAAAAAAATCTCAAAATGACTACTCAAAACATTATCCAAGTTGCCACTGGCAAAGATATTCAGTCTGTTTCTCTAGTTACTGAAATGAAAAAATCTTACCTCGATTATGCCATGAGCGTAATCGTAGCGCGCGCTATTCCAGATGCGTGCGATGGATTAAAACCTGTGCATCGCCGTATTTTATTCGCCATGCATGAAGGTAGTTATGATTACAATAAACCGTTCAAAAAGTCGGCGAGAATTGTCGGTGAAGTGATGGGTAAATATCACCCGCATGGTGACTCCGCAATTTACGAATCTTTGGTTCGTATGGCGCAAGATTTCTCAATGCGCGTGCCCTTAATTGACGGACAAGGCAACTTCGGTTCAATCGATGATGATCCGGCGGCTGCAATGCGTTATACCGAGTCGCGTTTAGAAAAAATTTCCCACACTTTGCTTGAAGATCTCGACAAAGATACTGTCGATTTTATTCCCAATTATGACGGTTCTGAAAGAGAACCAAAAGTTTTACCAGCACGTTTTCCAAACTTACTTGTGAATGGTTCTAGCGGTATCGCTGTAGGTATGGCAACCAACATTCCACCACATAATTTAGGTGAAGTTATTGATGCTTGCTTGGCCTATATCGACAACAACGAAATTGCGATTGAAGATATTATTAAAATTGTTCCGGGCCCTGATTTTCCAACCGGCGGTATTATTTTAGGTCGCTCTGGTTATGACTCAGCAGCCCGCATGGGACGTGGTTCCGTAGTGATGCGTGGTAAACATAAAATCGAGAAAAAAACTGGCGGTAAAGTTGCCATCATCATCGAGGAAGTTCCTTACCAAGTTAACAAAGCCAAGCTTGTAGAAAAAATCGCCGACTTAGTTAAAGAGAAAAAAATTGAAGGAATTACTGATCTGCGCGACGAATCTGACCGCGATGGAATCCGCGTAGTTATTGAGCTTAGACGCGATGCCATGGAAGAAGTTATCATCAACCAACTTTATAGTTTCACTGAATTACAATGCAATTTCAGCGTTAACATGTTGGCACTAAATCACGGCAAACCACAATTGATGGGCATTCTTGATGTCATCAAAATTTTCTCGGCTTTCCGTGAAGAAGTTACAATTCGTAGAACTAATTTCTTGTTGAATAAAGCCCGCGACAAAACCCACATCTTAATTGGTTTGGCCGTTGCCGTTGCTAATATCGACGAGATTGTTGAGTTGATTAAAAAATCGCAAGATGCTGCTGAAGCTAAAGAAAAGTTACTTGCAAAAAGCTGGCCGTCTCACACTGTTGAAGCAATTATCAAGCTAGTTCAAGACAAAGGAAACGTCATTAAAGATGGCAAATTCTATTTCACCGAAATTCAAGCAAAAGCAATTTTAGAAATGAGATTGGCGCGTTTGACTGGCTTGGAAATGGGTAAAATCAATGATGAATTGAGAATTTTAGCCGCTGAAATTTCAGGTTATTTGGAACTTCTTGCTGACCGCGTGAAGTTGATGGAATTAGTCAAAAAAGAATTAATCGAAATCAAAGATCAATTCGCCACTCCTAGAAAATCAATCATCGAAGATAGCGAATATGAAGTTGATATCGAAGATCTAATTCCAAAAGAAGATATGGTCGTTGTAGGTACAATGAATGGCTATATCAAACGTGTTGCTTTGAATGCTTACCGCACGCAAAAACGCGGTGGCAAAGGCCGCAGCGCGATGGATGTTCGTGAAGAAGATATCGCAACTGACATTTTTGTGACCAACACGCACACGCCGATTTTATTTTTCTCCAGCAAAGGAAAAGTTTATAAATTAAAAACTTACAAACTTCCTTTAGGCAGTCCTCAAGCTCGCGGACGTGCTTTGGTGAATCTTTTGCCATTAGAACAAGATGAAAAAATCAGCACAATTTTAGCACTTCCAGAAAATGAAGAAAGCTGGAAAGATTTGAGCATAATTTTCGCCACTTCGAACGGTGATATTCGTCGTAACTCAATGGATCAATTTGTCGATATTCGCTCCAGCGGAAAAATCGCTATGAAATTGGAAGGCAACGAAGCTTTGATTGGAGTGAATTTATGCACCCAAAAAGATGATATTTTACTTTCTACTAAAGATGGAAAATGCATTCGTTTCCCAGTTGAAAAACTGAGAATTTTCCAAAGCAGAAATTCTACCGGCGTTAGAGGCATCAAGCTAGAAGCCAGCAATAAAGTTATTGCAATGTCAGTTTTGAAACATGCATTCGAAAGCTCAGAAGAAAAAGAAAAATATTTAAGCGTTAATTTGGAAAAACGCTTAGATCTGCGCGAAGCATTGCTGCACAATAAACGTCTGCAAGAAAATCCGCCTACAGATTTGTTAGAACAGCCAAAAGCAATTCCACAAATTAAAAATGCTGAATTGCCGCAAGATAAAATCGAAGCTATGGCTTTGAATGAAGAATTTATTTTGACTATGACTGAAAATGGCTTTGGCAAAAGATCTTCGGCTTATGAATATCGCATTACAAATCGCGGCGGTTCAGGAATTACCAATATCGTAACTTCAAAAAGAAATGGCTGCGTAGTTGCCAGCTTCCCAATTGAAGCCAAAGACCAAGTTATGATCATCACCAACAAAGGAACTTTAATCAGAACCGAAGTTGGTTCAGTAAGAATTACCGGCCGCAACACTCAAGGCGTAACTTTGATTAAAACCAAAGACGAAACCGTAGTTTCAGTTGCTAGAATCGCCCACACCGGAAATAAAGATGTGGATGATGCAGAAACTGGGGAAGAAACTGCAGAAGGCCAAGAAGGCGTTGAGGCAGTCGCTACAACCGAGTAAACTCACAATTTCTCAAATAATAAACAAACCCAAACACCTATGAAAACACAAAATACCAATACCCAATTTTCTTTTTTTAAAGGTAAAAAAATCCGCAAAATTCTTCATGAAAATGAATGGAATTTTTCGGTTATTGACGTTGTCGAATCTTTAACTGATAGCGTAAACCCTCGCGATTATTGGTTCAAGATGAAAACTAGATTTATTGAAGAAGAAAAACTTCAGTTGTCGACAATTTGTCGACAACTGAAGTTAGAATCTTCCGATGGCAAAAAATATGAAACCGATTGCGCCAACACCGAAGGAATTTTTCGTATCATTCAATCAATTCCATCGCCAAAAGCTGAGCCTTTCAAACGCTGGCTGGCGAAGGTTGGATATGAACGAGTGCAAGAAATTGAAAATCCCGAACTGGCAACAAAACGCACCAGAATGCTCTATAAATTAAAGGGTTATTCGGAAGACTGGATTGAAAAAAGAATGCGCGGAATCGCAATTCGCGAAGAGTTAACCGATGAATGGAAAAATCGTGGCGCTGATGAAAATCGTGATTATGAAATTTTAACCGCTGAAATTTCTAAAGCGACTTTCGGACTTACGCCTTCCGAATATAAAGAACATAAAGGTTTGAAGTACCAGAATCTTCGCGATCATATGGATGATTTTGAATTGATTTTCACCATGTTAGGTGAACGCTCTACAACAGAAATTCACCGCAACGAAAATTCTCGTGGCATAAAAAAATTAAAAGAAGACTCCAAAATCGGCGGCAAAATTGCCGGAAATGCTCGTAAAGAGCTGGAGAAAAAACTAGGCAAATCAATTGTTTCGAAGAAAAATTTTTTAGCAAAAGAATCTAATAAAAACATCTAAAATGTTCGTTGAGTTCAAGAAATTTCTTAAGTCTTTTTGCCTAACTTTGATAAGTATTTTTGTTGTCTTAGTAGCACTAAATCTAGAAGGAATTGACGGAAATTATGATAAATTATTTTCGGCAATAGGTTCATTTGGATCGGTTTTTATTGGCTACGCAGCTTATCGAATTTCAAAAGAACAACAAAGAAGCACTAATCAGAAAATCTCTGACGAAGAAAAAGAAATTATTAGAAGGCATTACAAAAAAACTGATCTCTTATTTTTAAAAATTAGAAGCACGGGTTTAAAAAAAGACAAAGCCGAAGCTGATTTTCATGATTTAAAAATGGAGCTTTGTGACTTGGCGGATTCTGCGGCAGTTGAAATGCCCGAAGGTTTTGAAGAAAAAATGAAAGAATTATTCAATTTCTTAGAGCGGGCAAAAAAATTAGAAATAAAAGCAGATAAAGATTTGATTGGATTCGTAGAAGAATCTTCAGAATTTCGTCGAAAACTAGAAAGCATCTATACTAAATACCTAAAAATCCCAACTAAAAACCATGAAAATTGACCTTTCGCTTTTTGAAAAAGCCATTGCCAGCCTTGAAGAAGTTTTGCAATTAGAAAAAACTCCAATCATTCGCGATTCAGCAATACAGCGCTTTGAATATAGTTTTGAATTTGCGGTAAAATTTATGCGCCGCTACATTCAAGAAAATTATTCAGTTATGAGCGACTATGATTCAAACAATTTTCGCGACGTAATTCGAACCGCGTTACAGCTAAATATCACCAAAAAATCTTTTGAAACTTGGATAAAATATCGCGACGCCCGCAACAAAACTAGTCACGGTTATAGCGAAAAAGCTGCCGAAGAAGTTTATGAAGTTGCGCAAGAATTTTTGGGCGAAGCAAAATTGGTTTATCAATTTTTAAAAAATCATTTTAAATGAACTTAGAAAAAAAATTTGCCTCCTTAATAAAAGCCACAATAGACAAGCATCTGCACGGGGCGGAGGTTTTTCTTTTTGGGTCGCGCGCAAAAAATACCAATCAAGAATTTTCTGATATCGATATTGCAATAAAATCTCCAAACCTTGATTTTGAAGCTCTTGCGAAAATCAGGTTCGACCTCGAAGAATCTAACTTGCCCTATAAAATTGATTTGGTGAATTATTACGATCTCAACCAAGAAATTTTAGAAAAATCAGTTAAGCTAATAAAAAATTTATGACCTACCAAATAAAAGGAAAAAATAACATCTACGAACTTGTTGTTGGTTGCGAAATTCACGCGCAAGTTGCTTCTCAATCAAAATTATTTTCCCGCGCTGCGACTGAATTTGGTGCGCCGCAAAATTCGCAAGTTTCGCTGGTTGATGCAGCAATGCCTGGAATGCTTCCAACCATTAATGAAGAATGTGTTCGCCAAGCTGTAAAAACTGGTCTTGGAATTAATGCTCAAATTAATCTTCGTTCAATTTTTGATCGCAAAAATTATTTCTATCCTGACTTGCCGCAAGGTTATCAAATTTCACAATTATTTTTCCCAATTGTTGGCGAAGGCGAAGTTGAAATTACTCTTGAAGATGGCTCAAAAAAAACCATTCACGTGGAAAGAATTCACCTTGAACAAGATGCTGGAAAATCGATTCACGACCAACATCCAACCGCAACATTAATTGATTTAAACCGCTCAGGAATTGCGCTGATGGAAATCGTTTCCAAGCCTGACATGAGAAGTCCGTTTGAAGCATCAGAATATGTAAAAACAATTCGTGGAATTTTGCGCGCTTTAGGCACTTCTGACGGCGATATGGAAAAAGGGAATTTACGTTGCGACGCTAACGTTTCAGTTAGAAAAATTGGTGAAGAAAAACTAGGAACTCGCTGCGAAATTAAAAACCTAAATTCCATGCGCAACATCTCACGCGCCATTGAATTTGAAGCGGCGCGCCAAGTTGAAATTTTAGAAAATGGCGGAAAAATTGATCAAGAAACTCGCCTTTTTGATGCGATAAATGGCGATACCAGAACTATGCGTAGCAAAGAAGATGCAATGGATTACCGCTATTTCCCCGATCCTGATCTGCCGCCACTTGTATTGACGCAAGAATATGTTGAAGAAATCAGAAAATCTTTGCCTGAACTTCCAAATGCCAAAAAAGAACGCTACATCAAAGAATTTGGCATTCCGGAATATGATGCCGGAGTTTTAACCGCAGATACTGAAATTTCTTTTTATTTTGAAAAATTAATTACCAAACATGAGCCAAAAATTTGCGTAACTTGGCTTACAGTTGAGCTATTCGGCCGCATGAATAAAGCTGGAATTAATTTTGAGAATTTAAAAATCAGCGCCGAAAATTTAGTTGAGCTTTTGGATTTAATTAAAAGCGGTGAAATTTCTGGAAAAATCGCTAAAGATGTTTTGGACGAAATGTTTGAATCCGGCGAAAGCGCCGCGAAAGTTGTTGAGCTAAAAGGCTTTAAACAAGTTTCTGATACTTCCGCGATTGAAAAAATTATTGATGAAGTAATGGCTAAAAACGAAAATTTCGTGACTGATTATCGCTTAGGAAAAGATAAGTTATTCGGATTTTTTGTCGGCCAAGTTATGAAAGAATCAAAAGGCCAAGCCAATCCGGTAATGGTGAATGAGTTGCTGAAGAAAAAATTAGCAGCGTAATTTATTTAGGATTTAAGGGATTTTAAAGATTTGCCAAATTATTAAATCTTTAAATCCTAAATTCTCTTAAATCCTAAATTTTATTGCCCATCTTCAAACTTCTGCTTCAAATATCTGCGTCTTTCTGCATCAGCTTCTTTGATTCGCTGTTTTTCTTCAGCGACTCTTTCTTTTTCCAGCTCTCTTAAAATCTCAAAAAGCTGTGGCAACCAAACCGCTGGAGCAGGATTGGAATTAGATGAATTTGAGTTGGCAGCAATCACCTCTTCCGCCGCAAGCATTGTTATTTCATCAGCTGAACAAATTTTTAGAATCTCAACAAATTTTGCTAAATCAATTGAGGCAATTACCGAATCACTGCCGTGCTTAAACAAGAAATGACGCTCAACATCTTCCATCATGCGCACAATTTCGAATTCTTCATCATTTAAGCCAAATACACTTTTATAACATTGATGAGGATTTTGATTAGGCATAAAAATCTCGGTCGCCAATTGCTTCTGGATTGCCATGGTATATCTACTCTCGGCAACTCCTTGAATATTTTCCGAAGTCATAATTACGACACAATTTTTTAGCGACGCTTTATTTAAGAAATCGACAAATTTCGGACCCACAACCGGATTATCAAATAAATCCCAAGCCTCATTCAAAACAATGATTGCAGGCGATCCGTCCAGCAAATTTTCAATTCGATAAAGCAAATAATTCACTACCGGAATTAGGATTTCTTTTTGGTTAAAAATTGTAGTTAAATTAAATGCCAGAATTTGTTCCAACCAATTAATTTCACTTTTAGAACCAAAAACATAGCCAGCATTTCCGACGCTCCAGACTTTTATTTTTTCATAAAGTTTGCGAGTTTCTGGCGTATTGAAAGCTTCGGCCGCAAGCGCCATATTATTGGCATTAGAAGTTAGAATGCGGTCAACAATTTGCGGAATAAATTTGGCTTCCATTTCTAAAATAGGATCGCCGGCAATTGGAATCAGGCTGCTAAAAAACTCGATTAAAAATGTTTGGTTTTCGCTATTTTTTGGCAATGAAAGTGGATTTAACTGCAAAAATTCTGTCGGCTTGGCATCAGAAGCCATATTGTAGTAGCCGCCGCCTAAAGCTTTAATAAAAATTTTGGAAGTGCCACTTAAATCAAAATAATAAAGTTTATTGTCAAAACGGCGTGATTGCAAAAGCAGGAAATTTAGCAAAACAGTTTTGCCCGAACTTTGCGGGCCTAAAATTATAGTATGTCCCAAATTTCCGTCATGGAAATTGAAGAAATAAGGTGTATTTAAAACGGTGCGAAAAACTGTTGCAGCTGGTCCCCATTTATTGCCGCCGATTAATCCAGCCGGATAATTATGAAGCGCGGCAAAACCGGCAATTTTTCCGGTATTGATTAATTTTTGACGACGTAAATAACGGAAATTTCCCGGCAATTGCGACCAGAAACAATGTTCTAAAAATACATCTTCCCGAATCATTACAAAGCCAAGCGAGTTAAACTGTTCCAAAGCTGATTTAATGTCCTTTTCGAGCTCTTCGCGTTGATGGCTAATGAACATTATTGTAGTTTGTAATTTACCATAATCGGTTGGCAAATCGCGTTTACTTTCAACAAAATCAGCTATTCCGCTTAAAGTTCTAAAATCTTCATCGCCACTAACTTGCAGGATGTAATTTTGATATTCGTAAGGATCGAGATCTTTTTTGGAAAAAGTAAAATCAAAAGATTGAGTAACAATAAATTCAAAAGGCAGCTGTAAAATACGATCGAGCGAAGTTGTAGAAACTTCAAAATATTCTTTCAGCGATAAAATTGCGGCGAAATTTTTATTTTTATAACCAACAACTTCCAGCTCGCGATCGCCAAAAGCAACTTTATGGCTCGATAAATCATTGGAAATATCGTTGGCCGAAAGCGGATAACGCTCTTCGTAAAGATTGATAATTTTTCCAAAAAAACGCATTGGCTCGGAATATAAAATATCATCCCAAGCGTTGATACCAAGAAGTTTAGCGCCATATTCTTCAGTACCAGAAATAATATCATTAGTGATTTTAGATAATTTTTTATGCGCTTCGCGTAAAAACCTGCTATGCAATGATTTAGTGGAGGCGTAAGAAAATGAACGAATGAAAGCATTTACATTTACAATTGAAGTATCAAAACCTTCTACAATCACTGTGATATAAAGCTCATTCACATATTGATTGTCCCATTTATTTGATTCAACCCAGGCATCATTTACTTTTTTGGAAAAGAAATCCTTGAACTCACCTTTCGGTGTAATATTTTTCTTACGACGAATTGTGTTAAACCAAAATGCAACTTTATTGTCGGAAACATTTTCAGTAATGGCATCGCGCACCGCGTCACGTAGAGAAATTAATTCCGCCGCAACCGAACTATTTCCAAAACCGGTGATACGGATAATCTGTAGAAGCTCGCCATTCTTGGTTAGAATTGTATTAGGATCAAAGTGGCAAACATAAGGAGTAAAATCCTCATCAGGTTTTTTTGCCACCAATTTATTGGGATCTGTTTTAGCTTTTTTTACGAGTTTCGATAAGATAAAATCAGGGATATTCATCTTTTTGAAATATCAATATAATCGCGTTTAACTTCGCCAGTGTAGAGTTGGCGGGGTCTGCCAATTTTGAAAGCTGGATCTTCAATCATTTCTTTCCATTGAGAAATCCAACCAGCTGAACGCGCGATTGCAAAAATTACGGTGAATAAATTACTTGGAATTCCGAGCGCTTTGTAAATAATTCCGGAATAGAAATCGACATTCGGGAAAAGTTTACGTGAAACAAAATATTCATCATTTAAGGCGATTTTTTCAAGTTCCATCGCAATGCCTAGAAGCGGATCATTCTTGATTCCAAGCTCAGCTAAAACTTCATCGCAAGATTTTTTCAAAACTGCGGCTCGCGGATCATAATTTTTGTAAACGCGGTGACCAAAACCCATTAAACGGAATGAATCATTTTTATCTTTAGCGCGGGCAATAAATTCAGGAATGCGATCTTTAGTTCCAATTTCTTGCAACATTTCCAAAACTTCTTCGTTAGCCCCGCCATGCGCCGGACCCCAAAGTGAAGAGATTCCAGCTCCAATACAAGCAAAAGGATTTGCGCCCGATGAACCAGCTAAACGAACTGTTGAAGTTGAAGCATTTTGTTCGTGATCTGCATGTAGAACCAAAATCATTTCCATCGCTTTAGCAATTGTTGGACTAACTTTATGCGGATGATTTGGCTTGTCGAAAAGCATATGCAAAAGATTTTCTGCAAATCCATATTCTTTATTTGGATAAATCAATGGCTCGCCGATTGAATATTTATAAGCCATCGCAGCCAATGTCGGCATTTTAGAAATGATTTTATAAACCACATCCATACGACCTTCTGCGTCATGAACATGCATTGAATCATGATAAAAAGCAGAAAGCGATGCAACCGCCCCAACCATTATTGCCATTGGATGCGCGCGCCTTGGAAAGCCGCGATAAAGAATGCCAATTTGTTCGTGAACCAACATATTTCTGATAATGCCGCTTCTAAATTCTTTATATTGCGCAGCATTTGGTAATTCTTTATTTAACAACAAATATGCAACTTCGAGATATTCGCTTTTTTTCGCTAATTCTTCAATTGAATAGCCGGCGTGGCGCAATACACCTTGATCGCCATCGATAAATGTAATTTTAGATTCACATGAAGCCGTCGCCAAAAATCCTGGATCATAAGTGAACATGCCGCTTTCTTTGTAAAGCTGCGTAATGTCGATTACATCCTGACCAATCGTGGCTTTGCGGATTGGTAAATTAATTTCTTTTCCATTTGGCAAAATTAACTTGGCAGATTCGGTCATAAAAGATTTATTTGTTTTAAGAAGTTTTGGTATAGAATTTTACAATCAAGGAAGCTTTCTAAAACATAAATATTAAATCTAAAATCTTAAATTTAGCATAATGAATTCTTTAGGTTTTGATAAACCAAATCGAGATACAAAAATTGTGGTCGCTATGTCGGGCGGCGTCGATTCTTCAGTTGTTGCCTGTCTTTTAAAAGAACAAGGTTATGACGTGATTGGAATTACTTTGCAGCTTTACGATATGGGCGACGCGCTAAAAAAGAAAAATGCCTGTTGCGCCGGAACTGATATTTATGATGCCAAAAAAGTAGCCGAAAAATTTGATTTTCCGCATTATATTTTGAATTACCAAAACCTATTTAAAGAATCGGTAATTGATGATTTTGCTGATTCATATTTACAAGGCGAAACGCCAATTCCATGTGTAAAATGCAATCAATCAGTAAAATTTCGTGACTTACTTAAAGTGGCGCGCGACCTTGGCGCCGATGCTTTAGCAACTGGTCATTATGTTGATCGCGAAATTGAAAAAGATGGAAAAACAAAACTTCTAAAAGCTTTCGATGACAGCAAAGATCAAAGTTATTTTTTATTTGCAACAACTCAGGAACAACTCGATTTTTTAAGATTTCCGTTAGGCAAAAACACCAAAGAAGAAACTCGCAAACAAGCACAAAGACTGGGTTTAGAGATTGCCAACAAACCTGATTCACAAGATATTTGCTTTGTGCCAAATGGTGATTATGCCGCAGTAATTCGTCGTCATAGACCAACAGCTTTTAGAGAAGGAAATTTAGTTCACATCGAAACTAAAAAAGTTTTAGGCAAGCATTCTGGCATTATAAATTTCACTTTAGGTCAACGTCGCGGCATTGGAATTGCTTATCCTGAGCCACTTTATGTTGTGAAAATTGAACCTAAAGAAAACATAGTTTTTGTTGGTGAAGAAAAATTTTTACAAAATCGAAAATTTAAAATTCGTGATTTAAATTGGCTGGCGAACGACATTGATATTTCACAAAAAATTTCGGTAAAAGTTCGCCTGCGTTCAAATCACGAAGAAGAAAATGCTACAATAAAAATTGGTGAAAATGGTGAAGTTGAAGTTGAAATGAATTCTCTAACTCGCGCCATAACTCCCGGTCAAGCCTGCGTAATTTACCAAGATTCCCGCGTTTTGGGAGGTGGCTGGATTACGCGAGAAATTGAGTGACTTGCGTAGTTACGAATAAATACCAAAACACCTGTAGAATTTTAAAAGATTTTCGACTTAAGTAAACCAACAAACAAATTTTCTAGAATTTACAAAGCCATGAACACTCTCGAGTTTCTTCAAAAAAACCGCAAAGAAATTTATGAAATAGCCCAAAAACACGGCGTGTCTAACATCCGCGTTTTCGGCTCGGTTGCGCGTGGAGAAGAAACAAAAAACTCAGATGTTGACTTACTTGTAGCAATTAGCAGCAAAACATCTTTGATGACTTTGGTAAAGCTTGAACAATCTTTAAAAAAAACCACAGGAAGAAAGGTTCAAATCATTTCTGACAAAGCAGTAAATAAACATTTGAAGAACCAGATATTTTCAGAACTCATCACTTTATGAAAAACCAAACCGTTTATTTAAACCACATCCTTGACGCTATTAAAGAAATAGAAATTTTTTCCGAAGATAAAAATTGGCAAGACGCAAAAACAGAAAGAGCAATTGAGAGATGTATTGAAATCATTGGAGAAGCAGCCAATAATTTATCTAAAGAATTTCAAAAAAGATTCTCTGAAGTTGAATGGAATTTAGTAATTGGCATGCGACATAAAATAATTCATGATTATTTTGATGTTGACCCAAACCTAGTAAAATCAACTGTTGAAGAGGATATTCCTGTTCTAAAAAAACAGATTAGAAAAATTCTGAAAGATCTAGAGGAATAATAAATTTCTACAAATGCATAAAATTATCTTCACAACATTATACACATTTCTCGCAGTTTCGAACGCCTTTGCTGCAAATAATTATAAAATTTCCAGTAAAGAAATATGCAAAGCTGCAATAGCGACAATCAATTTTAAACATCCTAGAGAAATCTCTATCGAGAAGGTAGACAATAATATTGTTTATCTTTCCTACATAAGATCTAGCGATGAAACTAAATGGTCCACGATGTGTAAAATAGAAAATAATAGGGTTGTATGGGCATCAATATTTAACTCAAACAGAGCTTACGATATACTGTACAGGAAAACCAACAATACCAGCACAGGAAGATGGAGAAATAACAAAGAAGATCCCGAAATTACATTTACCGCAATAAACAATTTAGTTGATATTAGGGAGACTTATGGTGATGGATCATCAACCATTAAGTCTTTTGATATTAACCAACTTTAAAAATAATTTAAACAAATCTTGGAATATATGAGCGAACAAAATTTTGACGTAGTAGTAATCGGCGCTGGCCCTGGTGGATATGTTGCGGCAATTCGTGCTGCGCAATTAGGACTTAAAACTGCATGTGTAGAAAAACGCAAAACACTTGGCGGAACTTGCTTAAACGTTGGTTGTATTCCTTCCAAAGCACTTTTGGAAGTTTCGCATAAATTTCATGATGCCGATCATCAATTTGAAAATTTGGGAATTACGATTTCTAAACCAAAAATTGATGTCAAAAAATTAATCGCCAACAAAAATGAAATTGTTTCCGACCTTACTGGCGGAATCGCAGGGCTGTTCAAAAAAAACAAAGTTACTTCTCTTGAAGGTGCGGCGAAATTCTTGGATAAAAACACAATTGAAATCACAAAAGCTGACGGCTCTAAAGAAAAAATTTCTGCTAAAAATTTCATCATCGCAACTGGTTCAGAAGTTACGAATTTACCAGGTGTTGAAATTGATGAAAAAGTAATCGTTTCTTCAACTGGCGCGCTAGATTTAGAAAAAGTTCCCGGCAAAATGATCGTGATTGGGGCTGGAGTTATCGGTTTAGAATTAGGTTCGGTTTGGGGCAGATTTGGCGCTGAAATTGAAGTGATTGAATATCTTGATAAAATCACGCCAGCAATGGATGCAGAAGTTTCTCGCAACTTCCAAAGAATATTAGAAAAACAAGGTTTTAAATTCCGCCTTTCTTCAAAAGTTGTGTCGGTAAAAAAAGACAAAACTGGTGCAAAAGTTGAAATTGAATCAGTTACTGATGGCAAAAAAGAAACTTTAACTGCCGATGTAGTTTTAGTTGCAATTGGTCGCCGTCCCAACACCGAAAATTTAGGTTTGGAAAATGTCGGAATTAAATTAAATCCACGTGGATTCATTGAAAATAATCATCTGCGTTCATCGGTTGAAAATATTTTTGTAATTGGTGACGTTACAACAGGACCAATGTTGGCGCATAAAGCCGAAGATGAAGGCGTTGCAGCGGCAGAAATTATTGCGGGACAAAAAGGTCACATAAATTATGATGTAATTCCAAACGTAATTTACACTTACCCAGAAATTGCTTCAGTTGGAAAAACTGAAGAAGAATTAAAAGCTGCCGGAATTTCTTATAAAGTTGGAAAATTTTCAATGATGGCAAACTCGCGCGCACGTGCCACAAACGACGATCAAGGTTTTGTAAAAATCTTGGCTGATGCAAAAACTGATCGCGTTCTAGGCGCTCACATTATTGCTCGCGAAGCTGGAAATACCATTCACGAAGTTGTTATGGCGATGGAATTTGGCGGATCTTCAGAAGATATTGCCAGAACTTGTCATGCGCACCCAACTTATAATGAAGCGGTAAAAGAAGCTGCTTTAGCAGTTGAAAAAAGACAAATTCATAGTTAAGTTATTTCCACATTCTGCGAAAGGGTGGCATTTAATGTAAGGCAGCGGGCTCAAAGCATAGGGTTTATCTTAAAATTTTTCCTAGCTAGCTACTTAAATGCCACCTAAACGCATGATGTGGAAATGCAGATAAAAAAGCTCCGAGGTTTTTAAAACTTCGGAGCTTTTTTATTTTTAGCTTACTAATTTTCTAATCAAATTCGGATTAATCCGCGTTGTAATTTCATAATTAAACGATCCCGACCAATCGCCCCAATCTTCAGCGCTTACGACTTGTTTTTTTTCGCTGCCGATAATTGTTGCGATGTCGCCAACTTTAATTTTTTTCACATCAGTAACATCAACCACAATCATATTCATTGTAACGCGCCCAAGCTGCGGAACCTTGATTCCATTGACTATAACCTCGCCTTTTTTCGAAGAAATTCTTGGAATTCCATCAAAATAACCAACTGGTAAAATCGCAATTTTTGAATCACGCTGTAAAGTAAAAGTGCAGCCGTAAGAAATATGCGCTCCTTTTGGCAACTCCTTTAACTCAACAATCACGGCTTTCCACGCTAAAACTGGAAGCAAATTTGTTTCTTTTTCATGCAAATCAAAAACTTCTTGCGATGACCACAATCCATAAATTCCACCACCAATTCTTACTGCGTCAAAACAACATTCAAAATCGGAAATAAAAGTTCCCGCCGTAGAACTGGCATGGATTAAAGGATGAATATCAATTTTTGCCAACTCGTTTTTCCATTTCAATAATTCAGCAACTTGTTTTTTTGTGTAAGCATCAAAAGCGCTGTCATCGGGCGCTGCAAAATGAGTGTATAAACCTTTCACCTCAATATTTTTATGCGCTAAAAGTTGCAGAATTTTTTTAGAATCAGAAAAAATAAAACCATCGCGACCCAAGCCAGTATCAACGCAAAGATGAATTGAAATTTTTTTATTGCCTGAAAATTTTTGCGCTGCTTTTAAAATATCTAAATTAGAAACCGACAATTCAATATTATTTTTTATCGCCAAAGCAAGCTGCGCTGGAAACACGCGCCCCAACATTAAAATCGGTTTTGTTATTTTTTTTGCTCGCAATAAAAGCGCGTCGTCAAAACTATAAACCGCAAAATAATCAACATTCTTTATAACAGCTTTTACCACTTCCAAAAGACCATGTCCGTAAGCGTTAGATTTTACGACCGCAATAAATTTTGTTTTTTTAGGAATTCTTTTTTTGATTTCTAAAATATTATTCAAAAGCGCATTCTTGCTAATTTCCAGCCAAGTCAGATTCATGAAACAATCTCTTAAATTTTATTGAAAAAACAGTTTTTTGCGCCGGTATGACAAGCGGCACCGATTTGATTTACTTTCAATAAAATACAATCGAAATCACAATCTGCATTGATTGAAACCACTTCTTGCAAATGCCCAGAAGTGTCGCCTTTTTTCCATAAAGATTTTCGAGAACGCGAAAAATAAGTGGCGTAACCGCTTGATATTGTAAGGCGCAAACTTTCTTCGGTCATCCACGCCATCATCAAAACTTCTGATGTTTTTGCATCTTGAGCGATTGTCGGAATTAATCCGCTTTGATCAAATTTTAGTTTTTTTATGATTTCTTCCATAGCTTAAAGAAGGTTGATAATTCTGGCATCAAAGCCTAAAAAGCATTTCACATTTCACAAAAACAAAAATCAATTTTTTAAATGATAACTTGCACCAGACGAATTGAATTCGATGCCGCACACCGCATTATAAACCATGAAAGCAAATGCAAAATGTTGCATGGACATCGTTATTGCTTAGAGGCAACTTTTGTCGCCGCTGATTTAGATAATTTAGGTCGCGTAATTGATTTTGGTGTGATTCGCGAAGTGCTCGGCGGCTGGATCGACGACAATTTTGATCATAACACAATTTTGTCGATTAAAGATAAAAAATTGGGTGAAAAAATTGCTGAAATAACAGGACAAAAAATTTATTACATGGCGCAAAATCCAACCGCCGAAAATATCGCCCATTATATTTTTAGCGAAATTTGCCCAAAACTTTTTGCCGATAAAAACGTGAAATGCGTTGCAATCAAACTTTACGAAACCCCGAATTGCTACGCCAATGTTGAATAATTTTTTTGCTACTTATCGCATTTATTTTGAGGACACCGACGCCGGCGGCGTGGTTTATTACGCTAATTATTTAAAATTTTTCGAGCGCGCCCGCACCGATTTTTTGCGGGCGCGCGGAATTTTTCAATCTGACTTGGCAAAAACGCAAAATTTAGCTTTTGTGGTTCGCAAATGCGAAATTGAATATCTAAGCCCCGCAAGGCTTGACGACCTAATTGAAGTTTCGGTTTTAATTAAAGAAAAGCGCGCCGCGTCAATTTTAATGGCACAAGAAATTTTACGCGACGGCAAAATTTTATCGCACTTAAATGTAGAAATTGTCTGCGTTAGCGCCGATGAACTTCGCCCTAAAAAACTGCCCGCAAATTTTTAACCACAATAACATGCCAATTCTCAACTGGATCGGAAAAGACAAAATAATAAATCACCACCTCGAAGTGCCATTTAGAGTTTTAGATTTAGCTTATGGTTTTTCGCCCCAAAACTTGCAAAGCCAAACTGCAACTAATTCGGGCAATAAAATAATTCATGGCGACAATCTTTTGGCACTTAAATCTTTGCTGTGCGAATATGAAGGCAAAATAAAATGTATTTATATCGATCCGCCTTACAACACCGGCAATGAAGGATGGGTTTATAACGATAATGTTAACGACCCTAAAATTAAAAAATGGCTGGGGCAAGCCGTGGGAAAAGAAGCCGAAGACTTAAGCCGCCACGACAAATGGCTTTGCATGATGTATCCGCGCCTAAAATTGCTGCATAAACTTTTGGCAGATGACGGCGCAATTTTTATTTCAATTGACGATAACGAGCTGGCGAATTTGCGGCTGATGATGGATGAAATTTTTGGGCAGCAGAATTTTGTGGCAACTTTTGTTAGAAGAAGGAGAAAAACCCAAGCGAATCTTGCAAAGAATGTTGCCCCAGTTCACGAATATGCGGTTTGTTTTTGTAAAAAGTCTCAATTTTTTAATCTTAAAAAAATTCCTTATTCAGAAGAATTTGTAAAAAAAAGTTTTTCTAATCCTGATAACGATTTAAGAGGGGTTTATCAAACCAGACCAATTGCACAACCTGATAATTCCAGCAACAAAGAGTATGTTTTAAAAATGCCAAACGGGAGAGAGATAAAAGCAAAATGGAGTTGTTCTCAAGAAACTTTTAACCGTTATATTGAAGAAAAAAGATTGGTAATTCCAAGAGATGGAAACGGAATGCCCAGAATAAAAATATTTCTTTTTGAATTAGAAGGACAGCTTGCAAATACTTGGTTGGAAGATGTTTCTACAAACGACGAAGCTTCAAAAGAAATTGAAAATATTTTTGGTTCAAATTCATTTTTTTCTTATCCAAAACCAACGGGTTTGATCAAAAAAATTTTGCAAATTGCAACCGACAAAAACTCAATAATCCTCGATTCTTTTGCAGGTTCTGGAACCACGGCGCAGGCGGTTTTGAATCTTAATCAAGAAGATGGCGGCAATCGAAAATTTATTTTAATTGAAATGCAAGACTACGCCAAAAACATAACCGCGGCAAGGGTTGAGCGCGTAATTTGTGGTTATGGCGAAGGGCAAAAAGCGGTTGCGGGTTTGGGCGGCGAATTTGATTTTTTTGAACTAGGCGCGCCACTTTTTATTGGCGAAAATAACGAGTTTTTAAACGAAGAAATTAACCTCGAAACAATCAGGCAATATGTTTGGTATTCTGAAACCAAAAGTTCGTATCAGCCAAATTTTGACATTGAGAAAAGCTCTTATTTTTTAGGCAAAAAAGATCAAACCGCTTATTATTTTATCTACGAAAAAGACGCGCTCACAACTCTGAACTATGAAATTCTTGCTCAAATAAAAACTACCGCCGAACAATTTTTAATCTACGCCGATAATTGTTTGCTTGGCAAAGATTTTATGGCACAAAATAACATTATTTTCAAAAAAATTCCGCGCGATATTACGCGTTTTTAAATTGCCAAAACATGGAACTAAAAACTTATCAGCGTCAAGTAATTCAAGACCTTGAGCTTTATTTGCAATATTTACAAAAACACCAAAAAACTGATCTGGCTTTCAATAAATTTTGGGAAGATAAAATTGGGGTTTTTAACAAGTTTGAAGGTTTGGGCATGGAACCCTACAAAAACAACATCCCAAACGCGCCGCATCTTTGCGTGAAAGTTCCAACCGCGGGCGGCAAAACTTTTATTGCCTGCAACGCGCTGAAAACAATTTTTGATTCTTACGACGCAAATTTGCCAAAAGCAGTTATTTGGCTGGTTCCGTGGAGCAACTTGCTTGATCAAACGGTTAAAAACTTAAGCGATTCGAACCATCCTTATCGCCAAAAATTAAATAGTTTATTTGGCAACCGCGTTGAAATTTATCAAAAAAAAGATTTGCTTTATGGGCAAAATTTTAGCCCAGTTTCGGTTAAAGAGCAGCTTTCGATAATAGTTTTAAGCTTTGCCAGCTTGCGCGCAAAAAACAAAGACGATCGCAAAGTTTATCAACAAAACGGACAATTGGCGGCTTTTGCCAACAGCTATAAAAATAATTCGCACTTGCTTGAAGATGTTGACGAAACCGCCTTAATCAACGTGATTAGAAGCCTTGAACCAGTTTTGGTGGTAGATGAAAGCCACAATGCCGAAAGCGATTTGAGCGTTGAAATGCTTAACGCGCTGAATCCTTCTTTTGTTTTAGACTTAACCGCCACGCCAAAAAACAACAGCAACTTGATAAGCTTAGTTCCGGCAATTGAGCTAAAAAAAGAACATATGGTTAAGTTGCCAGTTGTTGTTTATAACCATCACAGCCGCCAAGAAGTAATTGAAAGCGCAATTCATTTGCAAAAAAGTTTGGAAAATGCGGCGCGTTTGCAAGAAGAAAAAGGCGAAAAATATATTCGCCCAATTGTTTTGTTTCAGGCGCAACCAAAAAACGCCAACGATGCCACAACTTTTGAAAAGTTAAAAGCTGCTTTAATAGAAGCTGGAATTGCCCAAAATCAGATAAAAATAAAAACCGCCAATAAAGACGAATTAAAAGGAATTGAGTTACTTTCGCGCGATTGCGAAGTGCGTTTTATCATAACCATCAACGCTTTGAAAGAAGGTTGGGATTGTCCGTTTGCTTATGTTTTGGCTTCTTTGGCTGATAAATCTTCGGCGGTTGATGTGACGCAAATTTTGGGTCGCGTGCTGCGCCAGCCTTACGTTAAAAAACATGGCGAACCTTTGCTTAATGTTTCGTTTGTTTTGAGCGCTTCGGCAAAATTTCAAGAAACTTTGGCAAATGTAGTTAAGGCTTTGCAAAATTGCGGTTTTAGCGAAAAAGATTATCGCTACAAAGATTTTCAAACCGACGCGCAAAACGCAGATTTTGACAAAAACGAGACGCAAAATTTGATGGAAAATTTTTTGTTTTCGAGCTTGGAAGAAAACGAAGATTTTGACGCTAAACAAATTGCTCCCGATTCAAATTTGGCAGCGCAAGAAAGGCTTTTAAAAATTCAAGATTTGGCGCTTAAAAATAGCCAAGAAATGGAAAGTCAAATTGAGCAAGAAAATCAAAAAAATCCTCAAGAAAACGCAATTCAAGAATTGGGTAAAATAGTGAAAAAATATAAAATGGTCGAAAGCCACCAAGAATTGGCTTTGAAACTGGTTTTGCCTAAATTTTTTTTAGAAGTTCCTGTCGATTTAAGCAGCGATAAAAAAGTTGAGCTTTCGAGCGAACCTCTTTTACAAAATTTTAAATTGAGCGGCGAAAATTCTAAAATTGATTTTGAACAAATTGTTTCAGATTTATATAAAATTGACATCGAACAAACCAGCAAAGACCAATACGCGCCGCGTTTTAGTAAATTTGAGAATCAAAATTTTAAAAGCTCGATTGCTGAATTTATTTTAGCCAAACCGCGAGAATCGCAAATTAAAGACATTGCGCATCGCATGGTTGAAGCAATTGGAGATATGTATCCAATTGCCGATCAAGAAATTAGAAAATTTATAGAGCAGGTTTTAAGCCATTTAAACGGCGATCAGTTAAAAGAAATTTTAGCACGCCAAACCAGCGCTTGCAAAAAAATAAAAGAAAAAATTCAAGATCACGTCAACAGGCACGCCAAAAGAGAGTTCGAAAATTTATTAAAAATAGGCAAAATAACTTGCGAACCGAGTTGGAAATTTTCTAAAGAAATTATTCAAAGCGGCGAATTGGGCGCAGAAATTTCTAAATCGCTTTATGAGCGCGAAGCAAAAATGAACGGCTTTGAAACAAAAATAATTACCGAAATTTCTGGCTTACCAAATATTGCTTTTTGGCACCGAAATCTTGGCAAATCTCGCGGATTTTCAATCAACGGTTTTAAATCGAATCATTATCCCGATTTTATTTTAGCTTCAAAAAAAGGCGTAATAATTTTGGTTGAAACAAAGGGCGACGATCGCGACAATTCTGACAGCGCAGCAAAATGCGCCTTAGGAAGCCAATGGGCAAATTCTTTGGAAAGGCAAAAATTTTCTTATTTTATGATTTTTGAGCAAGAAAAAGAAATTGAAGGCACTTATTCGCTACAAGAAGCAAAAAAATTAATATCTGAACTTTGATTTAGCCTATTTGAAGCAAAAATAATTTTTAAAAAAACCAATGTTTGACAACTTTTCTACCAAAATTACTCGCATTTTCGACACAATTTCTGGCAAAAAATTCATCTCGGAAGATGATTTAAATGCCACAATGCGCGAGATCAGAATTGCGCTTTTGGAAGCCGATGTTTCTTTGCCAATTGCCAAAGAATTTATTGAGAAAGTTAAAGCTGAAGCCCTAGGACAACAAGTTGTAAAAAGCGTTTCGCCAGGACAAATGGTGGTGAAAATTGTTCATGATGAATTGGTGAAATTATTGGGTGGGCAAAAAGCTGAAATTAATTTAAATGCCAAACCACCAATTGTGATTTTGATGGTTGGTTTGCAAGGTGCTGGTAAAACTACAACTTCCGGAAAACTTGCGCTGCGTTTTAAAAATAAAAATCACAAAAAAGTTTTACTCGCTTCTCTCGACACCTACAGACCAGCTGCTGCAGACCAATTAAAAATTTTATCACAAAGAGTTGCTGTTGATTTTGATGAATTTGACGGCACAAAAACGCCGCTTTTTTTAGCCAAAAAAGCTAAACAAAAAGCTATAGATGGTGGTTATGAAATTTTAATTCTAGATACCGCGGGACGCACGCACATTAACGACGAATTAATGCGCGAATTAATCGATATTGAAAAAGCAGTTGATCCTACAGAAATCTTGCTTGTAGTTGATGCAATGATTGGTCAAGACGCAGTAAATGTTGCTAAAAGTTTTAACGAAAAATTAAAATTAACCGGCACAATTTTAACGCGTTTAGATGGCGATTCGCGCGGTGGTGCAGCCTTAACCATGAAAGCTGCAACTAATTGTGCGATTAAATTTATTGGTATTGGCGAAAAATTAGAAGAGCTTGATGAATTTAATCCAGACCGCATCGCCTCACGCATAATCGGCATGGGCGACGTGGTTTCTTTGGTTGAAAAAGCGCAAGAAGTTTTTGATGCCAAAGAAATGGAAAAAGCCGCCAAGAAAATGCAGAAAGGCCAATTTGATTTGGATGATTTATTATCACAAATTCGCAACATGAAAAAAATGGGCGGCATTGGCAGCATTGTGAATTTGCTACCGGGAATGGGCAAAATAAAGGAGCAATTAGGAAAGTTAGGCGGTTTTGAAAAAGAAATAAAAATGCAAGAAGCGTTGATTTTATCGATGACGCAAAAAGAAAGAGCAAATCCTGATATTTTAAATTCTTCGCGCAAACATCGTATCGCTCGCGGTGCTGGCAGCACGATTCAAGAGGTTAATCGTTTGCTGAAAAAATATAAGCAAATGCAAAAAATGATGAAAAAAGTTGGAAAAATCGACCCGAAAAAAATGCAAGAAATGATGGATTCCGAAGAAATGAAAAATTTCAAAATGTAAATACGAGGTATGTATGTTAGGATTAAAAGAAAAAAAATGCGTTGTATGTACTAGTGACTCAAAATCATTCGATCGCGACATGATTAATGAATATATGCCCGGTTTAAAAAACTGGTCAATTTCGCTAGATGGCAAATGGATTTTAAAAGAATTTAAATTCAAAAATTTTCTTGAAGCACTGGAATTCGTAAAAAAAGTTTCGACGATTGCGGAAGAAGAACAGCATCATCCCAATATTGATTTCACTTGGGGCTATTGCAAAATTTCAATTCAGACACACAAGGTTGACGGTCTTGCAGAAAATGATTTTATTCTAGCCGCAAAAATTGACGAGATCAGCTAATGCCTGCTTTTACCGAAATTCGTACCGTTGCGCATTCGGCGCAAAAAATGTATCAACTGGTGATGGATATTGAAAAATATCCAGAATTTTTACCGTGGTGCAAACATACAAAAATTGTCGAAATTATTTCTGAAGAAAATTTGCGCGCTGATTTATTGATTAATTTTAAGAATTTTTTTGAGAAATATCGCTCCGACGTAACTCACGGAAAAACTGCAGAGAATGACTATTTTGTTGATGTTGTGGCAATTGAAGGGCCATTTAAAAAATTAATAAATAAATGGAAATTTCGCGATCTTGCCAATGGCGGATGCGAGATTGAATTTTTTATCGATTTTGAATTTAACTCGTTTTTCTTAACAAAGATGATTGGAGTGATTTTTGAGAAAGCGACAGAAAAAATGATGAATGCTTTTGAAAAAAGGGCGCGCGAGGTGGTGAATAGATCCTGAATTTGTTTTAAGGATCTATCGCACTAAATCTTCATCGGCAAAATCACCATGTTCAAACCTTTAACATGCAAGCGTCTTTGCATAATATATGGCACGTGGTTGAACAATAATTGCGTAAATACGTTTTCATTATCAAAGATGAATTTTGTACCAAAGAAAACCGTGCTTGGATAATCCTTAGCGACACGATCAGTAAGCTGGGTTAACTTCTCCACAATATCAGTATCATATCCAACATAAGCTTTGGCAAAACGACCATTAGCATTACAATAATTTTTATACTTACGCAAAGTCACTTTTGTTCTTCTGCGCATTTCGCGCCATCTTTTCTCTTCACGGAAAGTGTTAGAATCAACCTCACCTACCGTTACAAAAATAAAATTCTTAAAAATTCCGGGAAATAATTTTTTGATTTCAAGCAAGCAATTCATGCCGCTGCCAAAAGTTTGGTCAACTATAATTGCTGCAGTTGGAGCAGATTTATCAGCCCCTTCTAACCAATCCTGACTTGGCGCGATGTCATCATAGCCATAAAATTGCATTTCTTTTTGCATAAGGCGCATTTTAAGTTTGCGATACATGCCTTTGATCATCAAACCAATACCTACAAAAACCGAAGTAATGAGCAAAGTTACCCAACCGCCTTCGTAGAATTTCTCAAAAATTGTGATGATTAAAATTCCGAAACAAACGATAAAACCAACACTGGAAGTTAAAAGTTTTCTGCGCCAATGCGGCTTTCTTCTGCGGTTGCGCATCCAGTAAATACTTAATCCCAAAAGCGACATTGAGAAAGTGATGAATACGTTAATTGAATAAAGCACGACCAAAATGTGAACCGAACCGCCGGTGATTATCAAGGTTGCAATCGCGGCAATCGCCATGAACAAAATGCCGTTTTTGACTACTAATCTACTTGAAAGTGAACTGAAAGATTTTGGCATCCATTCATCGCTTGCCATATTCGCCACCACATTTGGACCCGCCAAAAATCCGGCATTGGCTGCAACCAATAATAATCCCGCTTCCAGCATTAAAGTGATTGGCACGATGAAATGGCCAAATTCAATATCGCCGTAATTCCAAGTTTCAGTTAGAATATAAAAAGCAGTAGCATTTAAAGTTTGCCCTTCAACTTTATTCACGCCCCAAAGCAGGTAAAGCACGATGATTCCAGCAGCCATGAACGCCAAGGAAATCGCAACTAAAAACATTGTTAGTTTTGCAGTTCGAACTCGTGGCTCTGACAATGTATTTACATTGTTGGACACCGCTTCCAAACCGGTATAAGTACCACCGCCCATCGAAAAAGCTTTTAAGAAAAGCGATATAATAAAAATTAATCCCGCCGATTCTTTTAACTCATGAGTTTCTGCAATCGCTTGTGGCACAAGCTTCGCCAAGCCATAATGATGCGCAACAATACCGTAAATGATTAATGCAAAATGTGTGATTATGAAACCTAAAAATATCGGCAGCAGAAACTTGATTGATTCTTTCATCCCTCGCAAATTGAGAATCGCGAGCAATCCCACCATCAGCATCGCAACCAACAATTTAGCCTTTTGAAATTCCGGCGGCATGAAACTAAAAATCGCATCAATACCACTAGCAATTGAAATTGAGATTGTAAGTACATAGTCAATAATCAAGGCCGATCCGGAAACAAGTCCGGCATGTTTTCCGAGCAACCTAGTTGCAACGCGATAGCCGCCGCCGCCATTAGGGAAAAGTTCAATAACTTGAGTGTAAGCGTAAGAAATAATGAAAACCGTAAATGCGGTTGCGATCGCCAAATAAATCGCCAATTCTTCGTGAGTTCCAAGTGCTAAAAATGCTTCTTCCGGACCGTAACAAGAAGATGAAATACCATCTGCACCAAGACCAACCCATGCTAAGAATGCCACCAATGAAAGATTGTGATGCGTTGCTTTATCGAAAGGATTGCGTGGATTTCCGAATAAAAAATTTCTGATTTTTACAAGCATAAAGTTTTAATTTTTTGCATAAATTCCTTGATTAATGGCGACGATTTTTGACCACGAATTTTTTCGATTCCGGAAGAAATGTCGATCATATTTGCTCCCGTTATTTTCAAAGCTTCTTCAATATTTTCAATGTTTAATCCGCCAGCTAAAAACCAGTCTTTTTTACCATGGTAATTTTTTAGGATTTCCCAGTTAAATTTTTTTCCACTTCCAGCTTTAGAGCCATCGAAAAGAAAATAATCAACATAGTTTTCGTAATTTTCTACTTGGTCTAAATCATCTTCTTCATTGATTCTAAAGGCTTTTATGATTTTTACTTGAGGAAAATTTTTACGAAACTCTTTTAAGAAATTTGGATTTTCTAAACCGTGAAATTGGAAAAAATCTGGAGATAATTTTTGATGAATTTCTTCTAAAAAATTAAAATCAGCATCAACAACAACAGCAACTTTTTTAATTGAATTTGGAATTTGAGCTGAAATTTCTGCAGCCTTTTCTGGAGTTATAAAACGCGAAGATTCTTTACAAAACACAAAGCCAATAAAATCGCATTTTTGAGCAATTGCGGTTTGGATTGATTCTTTATCTGTAAAACCGCAAAGCTTGATTTGCATATATTTAATCTATTTAAATTCAAACTTCGTTGAATTTAGGATTATTGGTATCTTTAAAACTTAAATCCCGGTGGAAGAGCCATTCCATTGGTTGCAGAACGAATTGAATCTGAAGAACCATAATCTGATTTTTTCTTGGCATCATTAAAAGCCGCAATCAAAAGATCTTCCAAAATTTCTTTTTCAGCAACATTGATTAAAGACGGATCAATATTCACACTGCGGGCCAAACCGCCGCCAGTGATTACAACTTTTACCATTCCGCCGCCAGCAGAACCTTCATATTCTTGAGTCGCCAAATCTTCTTGAATTTTTTGCATCTTTTTTTGCACTTCTTGCGCTTGACGCATTAATGATTTTATGTCCATTTTTTAAGAAATTTTATTTAAGAAATTTGTTATTTTATAGCGTAGAATTTGACGTATTCTTTCAAAATATCCCGCCTTGTCAATCTTTTCCTCGGCAATTAGTGGATATTCAAAAGATTTGTATCCTGGTATTTCAACCAGCAAATTCGCAACTTGAGAGCCTTTTGCAATTGGCGCATAAAGCGGGCTTTTATATTTGACACTCACTTTTATGGCATCAGCCAGTTTTTCGCGCGGCAAGTTAAAAGAAACTTCGCTACTGGTCATAACTTTGACTTTTGACTTGCTGCCCAACCAAGTTTTAAGACTTTCCACATTTTGACCTTTTTCAAACAAAGTTATTTTTTTGTAATTATCAAAACCGTAATCAAACATTTTGATAATGGCAACTGATCTTTGTTTTGGAGTTCTGGCCTTATTTACAACGCCGATTAAACGGCGATTATCGCGCTTCACCATACCTATAACACCGTAACCGCCTTCGTTAGTATGTCCGGTTTTACCGCCAACTACACCATCATAATTTCCTTTAATCAAAGGATTGCGACTATGTTGCGTAATATTTCTGTAAGTAAATTCAGTGATACCAAAATAGTGGGAATATTGCGGAAATTGATCCTGAAGCGCAATTGCCAAAGTAGCCAGATCGCGAACACTCATATAATGCCCTTCTTCATTCAAGCCATGCGGATTACGGAAATGACTATTTTTCAAACCAAGTTCCCGCGCTTTTAAATTCATCAAATCAACGAAATTATTGAAGCCGCCAGCGGTGCTTTCAGCCAATGCAACTGCGGCATCATTTCCTGAAACTGCGAGCAAACCGCGCACCAAATCTTCAATTGAAACCACATCACCATAGTTCAAAAACATGCTTGAGCCAGATTTACGCCAAGCATCTTTTCCAATCAGACATTGATTTTCAAAAGTGATCCGACCTTTTTTAACTTGATCAAAAACGACGTAGGCCGTCATGATTTTAGTCATTGATGATGGCGCAATTCTTACATCAGGGTTTTTTGATAATAAAATTTCCTTGGTATCAGCATCAATTAAAAAATAGAATTGTACGTCTGCCAATTCCGCCGGAAGATTGCCAACAGCATCTCCAGCCTTTGCCTGCAATGCACTAAATATGAGCAGCAGACAAAATAAAAATTGGGCTTTTTTAACCAAGCTCTTCATTTCGATTAATTTTTGAGAATTTTTTGAACCTTTTCAATAAAGCCACCTTGTTGATCTTTTTGATCTGGAGCGGGGTTAACTTTAACTTTTATTGCTGCTTTTTTATCAGAAATTTTTTCTGTTTTTTCTGAATCATTTTCAAGCAAGGCTAATTCTAAAGAATCATCACCAAAAGTTTTTTGCATTCTTTGTTTGCGACGCAATTGCTTTTGCTCGTTGATCAAGGCTTCGCTCATTTCAATATCTTCGGCAGTTTTTTCAGCATTAATCTGATCAACATTTTTTTGCAGTGAATTATTACCGGCAAGTAAATAGGACTTTTCTGACATTTCAGTTTGAACACCATAAACATCTGAGGCCGGAATTACAATTCGGTCAAACTCAACGCCAAACTTACGAAATGGTGGATGAAGTGTGGTATTATAACTCACCTGAAACATATTTTGTGGTAAGGTATTAGAGGGATTATTGCTTCTTGTAGCTTCGTAAAATTCACCATTTGGTAAATAATTTTGCGGCTCTTTTCCACCAAATTTGCTAACATCGGTATAAGCATAATAATTATCTCCGGCCTTGTTATTAATAAGGCGCATCTCATCTTCTGTTGGCGGTTGAATTGTAGTTACTTCTTTGCTGATTTGTTGCGTTGGCACTCTTGTAGCCCTGATCTTTTCAACTTCCTTGCCATATTTTTTGTCAAAAACAGCGTTGTAAGTATTAACTTTTTTTGAAGAAGACCAAGTGCATGAAGATACGAGAAAAAGCAATGCGCATAATAATTCAGGCAAAAACCTCTTCAAAAATTTCATTTCTATTTATTCCTCACAAGGATTGCTTCATGACCGGAAGTTTTAATTTTTTTAACCATTTCATTAGCTTTAGCACGATTTGGAAACGGTCCCAGCAATACACGATAAATTGTTTTATCACCATCAACAATTTCAATTTGACCTTTATGAAATTTTTTCATTGAGGCCAAAGTTTTATCGGCGCTGTTCATGGTTGAGAACGATCCAACTTGAGCGAAGAATCCTTTGGTTTTTCCAGCCACACTTTCAGAAACTACAGCTTTTTGACCAATCTTAAATTTAACTTTTTTACTCGTTGCCATCTCTGCTTCATCAGGTTTTGACAAATCATATTCAACGGTTTGCTCTTTTTGCGCTGAACCGCCGCCAATCATTACATTTGAAGATTGGGCTGTTTGAGATTGATTAGTTGGAACTTGATTATTTACAACCGGAACTGCCGGAGCTTGCGATGGATTCGATTGCGGAGCAGCCAGATTCTGACTGGAAAAAGCAGAATTATCAGAAGGATTTGGAAGTTGTGACTTCGGATCAGTAGTAGAATTTTTGATCACAGTTTGTTCTTCCTGCAATCTGCCTTGAGAAGCCAAAACTTGAGTATTTAAATCAGGAATTCTGGTTGCAACAGGATGAGATTTCCCCTGCAAATCAACAATTCTGATTTTAGTTTGCGGGTCATTTTTTGCTGAACATGAAGCAATAATTAAGCCCAGAAAAATCACAAGATTTTTGGCTGAAATTTTTCTCATTTTTTGCAGAAATTATTGATGCTTTTTGAAAGGAATGAATCGTGTCAAAAAGTAATTAGCACTCACAAAAAGACAACGCTTATTTTCGCTCTTTGCGCTTTTGATCATCAGCAGAATCATCAAACAAAATTCTACTTGCCGAACCTTGCAAATCTTCATATTGTTTACTCTTCAAACTCCATAGAAAACAACCAAGCCCAAGAAGACCTAAAGCCAGAGTTATAGGAATTAAAAAAAGCAGTACAGACATGAGTTTAAGATTTAATTTTATTCATGCGCAAAGAATTAAACAAAACTAAAAGCGAAGATGAAGACATTGCAATTGCCGCAGTAAGCGGAACCATGTGCCCCATAATCGCATAAGGAACGGCAATTAAATTATAAATCAAGGCGATAAGAAGATTCTGCTTCATTAGAGCAATGGTTTTTTTAGCAGAATTTATTATCAAAATAATCGGCGTTAGTTTTTGACCCTGGATTATAATGTCAGCAATATTTTGCGAAATATCAGAAGCTTTGGAAAAGGAAATTGAAACATCGGCTAGAGCCAAAGCTGGAGCGTCATTAAGACCATCTCCAATCATGATAAATTTTTGACTTTTAGCTTTTAATTTTTCTAAAAAATTCACTTTCGAAATTGGAGTTTGTTCAAAATAAAATTCTGAAATTGCCATTTTTTGCGCAATATTTTCTACGGTTTTTTGATTGTCTCCTGAAAGCAAAATAATTTTTTTGCCCATTTTTTGTAATTTTTCGATCACGATTTTGGCATCAATTTTTGGCGCATCTTCAAATAAAAAAACAATTTCATCTTCACCAAATTTCATGAAGCAGGTGAGAAAATTTTTGGTTATTTCAAAATTATTTTTAATATCGCAAAAATCTTTTCTGCCTAATTTTAAATTCTTGCCCCAGAAATTTGTTTCAAGTCCGAAGCCTTGTTTTTCATGGATTTGTAGCTCTTCTAAATTTTCGTGATAGCTGGCAGAAATTGCTTGAGAAATTGGATGACGACTTTTTTGCGCAAGAGATGCGGCGAGTTTTAGATAGAAATTTTTTTGCTCCAAAACTCCGTCATCCTGAACTTGTTTTAGGATCTTAATATCAACCAACTTAGGTTCGCCAATTGTTAAACTTCCGGTTTTATCAAAAACGATTACTTCAATTTCACGAATTTTTTCCAGCGCTTCGCCTGATTTTACTAAGATTCCTTTCTTGATAAAATTAGAAATCGCAATCGTTTGCACAATCGGCACAGCCAGCGCCAAAGCGCATGGACAAGTTATAATCAAAACTGCAGTCGCATTCATTAAAGCAATTTCCCAGCCCGATTTAAAATAAAAACACCACAGCAAAAAAGTTAGAAATGCTAGAATGTGAACAGCTGGTGTGTAAAATTTTGAAAGCGTATCGCTGATGCGAATGTAGTGATTTTTTTTATTTTCAACTTCTTCACTCAAACGAATTATTTCTGATAATAAACTATTTTGTGCCGATTTTGTGATGCGAATTTTCAGTGGCGCAATCAGATTAATTGTGCCAGCAAAAACTTCTTGATTTAGAGCAATTTTTCTCGGCATAGTTTCGCCCGTAATCAGCGCTGTATCAAGCTCGCTTTCGCCTTCAATCACGATACCATCAGCTGCAATTTTTTCTCCAACAGCAACAATTAAAATCATGCCTTCTTGCAATTGTTTTATTGGCAGAATTCTAATTTTTTTATCTTCTTCAACTCGACCAAAACTTGCTGAAAGCATGGCAAATTCTGATGCAATTGCAAAAGCTTTTTTACGCGCTTTTAAATCGAGATAGCGACCAATCAGCAAGAAGAAAATCAGCATTACTGCCGAATCAAAATAAACGTGATTGGCGTTACGAAAAGTTTCGAGAAGACTAACAATACAAGCTAGAAAAATGGCAATTGAAATCGCCAAATCCATGTTGGGATAGCCCGCCTTTATTGAGCGGAAAGCCGATATAAAAAATGGTCGCGCTGAATAAATTATAACTGGAAGTGCGATTAATGAAGAGAAAAACTGGAATAAATTTCGGGTGCCGCTTCCCATATCGATAACATCAGAAAACCATAACGAAAAAGAAAATAACATAATATTTCCAGCGCCAAAACCAGCAACGGCAAGGGCGCGCAAAATTGAATCATTATATTTTTTTTCAGCGCTATTTAAAATTTCTTCATCGAAAGGCAAAAGTTTGTAACCGATTTCACTGATTAAATGCGCCAAATCATTGCCAATTTTTTCATCTCCCAACCAACGTAAATATAAGGTTTTTTTAGAAAGATTTATGCGAGCAGAAATAACCACTTCTTGTTTTTTCAAAATGCTTTCAATCAGCCAAACACAAGCAGCGCAATGCAAACCCTGAACCATCAAAGAGACAGAATTTGAGCCATCTTTTTCTTTAAAAATAAATTCCGAAACATCAATTTCATCAGTAACTTCCGGCTTTATTTTTCGAACTGATGGATCAATTTCGCGTAATTTATAATAATTTTCGAAACCGAATTTATTGATGATTTTGTAAGCCGCGGCACATCCGAGACAACAAAATTCTTCCTCGATTTTTTTAGTATCTTCGCCGCAGTGAAGGCATTGATTTATCATTGAATGATATATCTTTTAACATCTTGGTAAGTGTCTTGATCTTTTCTAATTGCCACTTCTCCATCCCATTGACCTTCTAGAGGAAAGTTGACTCGCGCTTTGTAAATTCCATCTTCAAAAGGCACTGGCAAAACAAAATCTAAACCTTCTTGATTCGGGCGCTTAAAGGTTACATAAATTTCTGCGTCATTGATGTAGCGCAGATTTTTATCTTGCATAGTTACCATTAAAATTCCTTGTTTTGTAACACTTGGCCTGAAATCAACTTTTACGGTCCACCCCAAAACTTTCTGCTTAGCCACTTCTTCCAGCGTATCATTATAATTTAAGCCTTTGTGATAAGGATCATCAGTTACAACACCGCGCCAAGTTTTCTTAGAAATATAAATATAAAAAATATTCACCGCCAAAACTACGGCGAAAAAAGCGAAGAAAAAGTAAATGATTTTACTTTTTTTAGGCTTTGGAATCATGTGATGTGGAATCATGTTTAGGTAAAGTTTTTTTAGAGGATTGAGGTTGATGAATTCTCTTTAAACAAAATTTCAAATCATTAGAAATTTTTTCAAAATCAGATTCAGCAATTTCTTTGCGGGCGATTACAACATAATCAAAATGATTTTTGGCATAAATCAAGGCCAATTCTCGGAAAACTTCGCGCAATCTTCTTTTGGCGCGATTGCGAGTTACGGCATTACCAACAACTTTGCTGACAGTGTAACCAATACGACAAAAATCGATGGCGTTTTTACCTTCTGATAGATTCTGGAAATAATTTTGCGGAGTAGGATGCGAAAGTAAAAGGATGGTTTTTGAGTAAAACTTCACACCTTTTTTGCCAATTTTTTGGAATTCTGCGGATTTCTTTATTTGTAATATGCGAAGGGTCATCGAAAGAGGTAAAGGCTGACCATTGGCCAGCCTTACAAATTTAAACCGATAAAGATGTGCGACCTTTTAAGCGACGACGGGCAAGAACTTTACGTCCGCCAACTGTTGCCATTCTAGATCTAAAACCGTGTCTTCTTTTGCGCACGATTTTGCTCGGCTGCCAAGTTCTTTTCATAATTCACCTAAATATTTAAGAGATTTCTTATATTGTTTTTGGGGTACATCCAAAGAGGCGGCGCACCTTAAAGGTTGGTTTTTTTAATTGCAAGTGGTTGTGTTCTATTTCTTCGGACGATTCTGATCATCCACTAAAATAATGGTTGGCTTATATTTTTTCGCCTCTTCTGCTTCAAACGAAGCATAAGAAATAATAATCACGTGATCACCAGCATGAACTTTTCTTGCTGCTGCACCATTAACTTGAATTGCACCTGAACCAGCTTGAGCTGGAATTGTATAAGTCGTAAAACGCTCGCCATTATTAATGTTTAAAACATCAACTTTTTCATGAACTAAAATTCCTGCTGCTGTAAGCAAATCAGTATCAATTGAGATTGACCCTTCATAGTGAAGATCCGCTTGAGTAACGGTTGCGCGATGTATTTTGGCTTTTAAAAGTGTGAGTTGCATTATTATAATTTTTTTAACTGTTCAACGACTTCAGGATTAACAAGAGTCGCAACATCTCCCAAATCTTTTTCTCCCGCAACTATTTTTTTTATAATACGACGCATGATTTTTCCGGAGCGAGTTTTAGGCAAATCAGAAACAAAGGAAATTTTTTCTGGTTTGGCAATTGAGCCAATCTGCTTTTGAATTAAACCCATAATTTCATTTTCGATATTTTTGGCACTATCTTTTGTAATTACAAAAGCATGAATTACTTCACCTTTAATATCGTGAGGAACGCCAATTACAGCAGATTCAGAAACATTTTTATGCGAGTTGATAGCATTTTCAATTTCTGCGGTTCCAAGGCGATGTCCCGAAACTTTAATTACATCATCAGTTCTGCCATTGATTCGATAAAGACCATTTTCATCAATAAATGCGCCATCTCCTGAAAAATAATAACCCGGAAATTGGCTGTAATAAGTTTGAAAGAATTTTTCATCATCACCCCAAATACCTTGAGTCATACCTGGCCAAGGTTGAGAGAAACATAAATTTCCGCTTTTATTTTTTTGAGTAATTTCTTTTCCCAAATCATCAAATAAAATTGGCACAATTCCTGGAAGCGGCAAACCGGCGTAAGATGGCTTGCTTTGGGTAACGCCAGCCATTGTTGAAATTAAAATCCCGCCGGTTTCTGTTTGCCACCAAGTGTCCACAATCGGGCATTTTTTATTGCCAACTTTTTCAAAATACCATTGCCAAGCTTCTTCATTTATTGGCTCTCCAACTGATCCTAAAATTTTTAGCGAAGATAGATCTTGCCCTTCAATAAACTTATCACCCTTTTGCATTAAAGAGCGAATTGCGGTTGGCGCGGTGTAAAAAATATTAACTTTATGTTTTTTTATAACCTCCCAGAAGCGACTGGCTGTAGGATAAGTTGGGATTCCTTCAAACATTAAACTTGTAGCGCCGTTTAAAAGCGGGCCATAAATTAAATAAGTGTGACCTGTGATCCAGCCAATATCGGCGCTGCTAAAGTAGATATCATCTTGCTGATATTGAAAAACATTTTGAAAAGAATATCCGGCGTAAACCATATAACCTGCAGCTGCGTGTAAAATGCCTTTTGGTTTACCGGTTGAACCAGATGTGTAAAGGACGAAAAGCGGATCATTAGAATCAATAATTTCAGCTTTATTTATGCTGTGATATTTTTTGATTTCATCTTGCCAAATGATAATATTTTTGCCCGAAATTTCTTGTTGCGATCTTTGATAAACTATCACTGATTCAACATTTGGGCATTGCGTTAAAGCTTCTTTAACAATTTCAAAAAGCTCAATTTTTTTGTCACCGCGAAAAAGCAAATCAGAAGTAATCAGCATTTTCGCAGCACAATCCTGAATTCTTCCCGCTAAAGCCTGCGCCGAAAATCCGGCGAAAACCACAGAATGAACCGCGCCAATTCTAGCGCAAGCAAGCATTGCAATTGCGCTTTGCAAAATCATTGGCATGTAAATACAAACCCGATCGCCCTTTTTTATGCCACGCGCAAGCAGTAAATTAGCGAATTGACAAGTTTGTTCGTGAAGTTCTTTGTAAGTGATTTTTTGACTTGCAATATTTGGATCATTCGATTCCCAAATGAAGGCAATTTTATCGCCCAGCTTTTCTAAATGGCGATCGAGACAATTATAAGAAATATTGGTTTTACCATTTTCAAACCAAGAAATTTGCGCTTTTGATAAATCGCAATTCATGGTTTTTTGCCATTTTTCAAACCAGAAAAAATTATTGGCAATTTCCGACCAAAATTTTTGCGGATCTTGAATTGAGGCTTGATATTCCTCGTGATATTGCTCTTTGGATAAAATTTTAAATGTCATTAATTTAATATTTGTAATAATCACCTTTTCGAAACATATCCAAAGCTTTCGTGGCTTCTGCACTTAATACCGAATTATCTGGTATCGTCGCTTTTTGCGCTTCTTCAATTTTTATTTTTAAATTTTCTGTAGTTCCATCAAAAATTATTCCAGGATTTTTTGCCATTGCCGCCGCGTGATGCGCTCCACTAACCGAATAAGATAAAAATCGCGAACCAAGATTATTGCAGCAATAATCCAGCTCATTCATTTTTTCATGAACACAGAATATTTTATTTTCTTCCATCATCAAAATGGTTCCGGGATTTATGGTGCGCGGAATTACGGCGCCATCTTCCGCGAAATCGTATCTTTTTAATTTAAGTTCTTTGAGAAATTTTTTAGGCAATTCCAAATCATTGGGCATCACGATTGCATAAACATCGCCACTTTCTTCATTTTTATAAATCAGTGATTTAACAGCATTTTTTAATTCAACTCCAAATTCACCGCTATTATAATTTACCCAATAACCAAGAGCATCTTCAGCTTTAGAAATTTCCGGTTTATTGGCAATAAATCCTTCAAAATCAGGACCAGCAGCGAATAAAAATTGCAGGGTTTTTTCGATGCGCAAATCATCTTGTTCTTTTTGAGATGCGCTAAATGCTTTATCTTCCTTTTCCATCGCGGAATCACGATATATTTTAGCCTGCTCAAAAACATCACCAAAATCATCAGAAGTGGAAAAGTGGAAAAGTGGCATAATCTTCTCTTAGTTAAAGTTTAAAGTTCTCTTAAAAACTTTCTTCCTAGTGCAATTAAATCAAAAATTGAATCGCGGATTTTGGCATCAAAACCGATATTTCTTTTGACCCATTTCTTTACCCATGGGCGCGCTAAATCCCAAATATTTAAATTTGGATCGAGAGTCATGCCAACACCTTCAACTAAAAGCAGGGTTTTTTGCAATAATAATAATTCCGGGCGCGTCACCATTTTATAATCGCGAGTCATGATTATTAAATTAGTCAAAAGCCGTGCCACAGAAATGTCTTTTACCGAGCTTCCGACAATAGTTTCACCAATTTTGCGACATGACAATGCCAACTCATCAACATTAGTTCTAGGAGGCACTAAACCGATTTCAATGTGAATTTCTGCAACTCTTTTATAATCGCGTTGTAAAAAGCCGATTAAAATTTCTGCAATCGCGATGCGGGTTTTTTTATCGATTTTTCCCATTATGCCAAAATCAACTACACCAATATCACCGTTTCTAAGCAAAAATAGATTGCCCGGATGCATATCGGCGTGAAAAAAACCGTGATTATAAACTTGTTCAAAATAGCTAATTACAAAATTTTTGGCGATTTGTTTTTTATCAAATGTCGATTCCGCGATAGCTTTACTATTAGAAAAAGGAATTCCGTCCAGCCACTCTAAAACTAAAACTTTGGAAGTTGAATCTTTCCAAAAAATTTTTGGGACATAAAAGCCTTCAAGACCTTGTAAATCTTCTTTTAAGCGCGAGGCGTTGGCAGCTTCGTGTAAAAGATCAAGCTCATCGCGCGACACTTGTTTTAGAAGGTTAGCAACATCTAAAAAGCTTTTGGCTAAATATTTAGAAAAGCAGGAAATGATTTTTATCAATAATCGTAAAGTGCAAATATCACGATTCATGATTTTAGCAATTTGCGGACGCAAGATTTTTACGGCAACATCAGTGCCATCTTTTAATTTTGCTTTGTGAACTTGAGCAATTGAGGCTGATGCAACTGGAGTGAAATTAAATTCCGCAAAGAAATTTTCAGCCTGAGGGCCGAATTCGTGAGTAAGAATTTCTTTAACAATAGATTGGGGAAATGGAGGAAGACGATCTTGAAAACTGGAAAGAATTATTGCCATCTCTTCTCCGACCAGATCAGGTCGCACTGACAGAATTTGGCCAAGCTTTATAAATGAAGGTCCGGCGAATTTTAAAAAGTAATAAACCGCTTTATTTTTATTGAAGAGATAGATTGGTAAACAGAGCAAAAATAAAGCGAATAGCCTGAAAAGATTTAGAATCGGGATCACTTGTTTTTATGGTTGCCTATTTATTTGGAGCACCGGGATTTTCCGGAACAGAACTACCAGCGCCTTGATGAACATCAACTTTGATTTTACTTAAGTCAACATCAACCCCGGCCCAGCTAAATAATTTGTTTAGCAGCTGCGATATTATATCGATAATATTTCCCGAAACTTCCTGGACTCTTGATAATACAAGTTTTAGGGCATTTGTTGCCTCAGGCGACATCTTAAGAATAACGGCCACCTCATCAACAGTAATGATATTTAGAACCAGCATAACAACAAGAATTGAAAAGGCAGTTGAGGCAAAAATGAAGATAGTCCTCATTGCCATAAAAGACATTATGTTGTTCATGACCGTTAATTAAATTAAATTAAAATAGATTTCCAATTTCTTAAATTTGGAGCCCTTAATAGCAAGATTATTCTTTTTTACACTGACCAAAATACATTCGTGGTGCAATTGGACGAGCATTGTAATTTTGCTCAATTAAATGAGCAAATGTCATATCATAAATTTTTTCCTGGCGTGATGTGATGATAAAGCTTGGACTGCCTGAATCATTAAGACAATATTTTTGTTCTTTAAGCAAGCTAGTCAAAAGCTTAGCTTCAGCTTGGGTCATTTTGGGGAATTTTTTATCTTTTGGTGAAACAGCATTAACTTTGGTAAATTCTTCACTCGCAGAAAAAACAAAAGAATTTTTATCTGAAGTATTGTGCAAAGTCACGCGGCCATATTTTGATGAATTGCCGGCGCAAGAAATTGCAAATAGAAAAAAGGGCAGAAAGATTAACTTTCCGCCCTTTTTATAATCAAATGATCTCGATTTTATTAGCTTAAGAATTTGCATCCGCAGCTTTTCCTTCAACTGAATGGTCAATGAAATCAAGTTTTTCTTTGATTCTAGAAGCTTTGCCAGTCAGGGTACGCAAGTAATAAAGTTTTGCTCTGCGAACAACACCCTGTTTTAAAACCTCAACTCCAGCTAGTAATGGAGAATATAGAGGGAATTTTCTTTCCACACCAATTCCACTGCTGATTTTTCTAACTGTGAAAGTTGCAGCATAGTTTGTTTCATGCTTAGTTCTGGCAATTACAACGCCGTTGAAAGCTTGGATACGAGTATTTGCACCTTCAGTGATTTTATATTTCACACTAACAGTGTCGCCAACTTTAAATTTTGGTAATTCAAAACCGCGAAGTTCTTGAATTCTGGCAGTTTGCGCTTTAGCAAAGTCTAAAATGAAATTTTTCATAAATCTTTTTCTTAAAAATTTTCTCTAATTTAGGTCAATTTAAAACTAACCCAAATTTTCATGAGAATGTGTTATGCGGCTTTTTTAGCTGCTTTTTTTTCTTTTTTTGGCTGTTCAACAGATTGCTCTTCAGTAACTCTGTCAACCAATTCCATGATCGCCATTGGAGCCTTATCACCAGTTCTAAAACCAAATTTCATTATTCTAGTGTAGCCACCATTTCTGTTAGCAACTCTTGGTCCGATTTCTTTAAACAATTTATCAATAATTTCTTGGTTACCAAGAATTGAGATAGCCAAACGGCGGTTTGCCAAAGAATCTATTTTTGATAAAGTAATAACTTTTTCAACGAATGATTTGATTTCTTTTGCTTTTGGCAAAGTAGTTTTGATCAATTCATGCTTTAAGAAAGCTAGAGATAAATTACGCAACAAAGCTTTTCTATGCGCAGTATTTCTACTAAGTTTTCTGCCTTTAATTCCGTGTTTCATATTTAGAACTCCTTATTTTTCATCTTAAGCAAATCGTCCATGTTTTTTGGTGGCCAGTTAACAAGTTTCATACCGAAACCAAGACCCATGGCTTTAAGATTTTCTTTTAATTCATTGAGAGATTTTCTGCCAAAGTTAGCAGTTTTAAGCATTTCAGCTTCACTTCTAGAAACCAAGTCACCTACATAGATGATGTTTTCATTTTTCAAGCAATTATATGAACGAACTGAAAGCTCTAATTCATCAATTGTTTTAAGAAGGTTTTTATTAAATTCTGGTTCGATATCAATTTCTTTACGAACTGGAGCATCGATTTTTTCAACATCAAAATTGATAAATACTTGAAGCTGTTCTTGCAAAATTTTTGCAGCAACACCAATCGCATCTTGTGGAGTTATGGTACCATTAGTATCAACTTCCATGATTAATTTATCAAAGTCGGTGATTTGTCCAACACGAGCATTTTCAACTCGGTAGGAAACTTTTTTAACTGGGCTGAACATAGCATCAACCATGATAGTTCCAACACCGCGATCATTTTTTGAACCTTGTTCAGCAACAACATAACCCTTGTCGCATTCAACAACCATTTGCATGTCGATTTTAGCACCTTTATTTAAGGTGCAGATCAATAAATCTTTATTAACGATCTCAACGCCAGCCGGGGCTTCGATTGAACCAGCATAAACTGGACCTGGTTTGTTTGAAGAAAGTTTCAGAACTGATGCAGAAGAGTCACCCTTGGTAACAGCTAAAGATTTCAAATTCATGATAATATCAAGAACATCTTCTTTAACGCCGTCAATTGCGCTATATTCATGAAGAACGCCTTCAATTTTTACTGAAGTAACAGCAAAACCATTGATTGAAGATAATAAAACTCTTCTAAGAGCATTACCCAAAGTATTGCCAAAACCTCTAGCGAAAGGCTCCATAACAACTACTGATTTAGTAACGTTATCATAACCATCTTTAACAACGATTGAGCTAGGTTTGGTAAGTGAATGCCAGCTTTCTTTTAGAATTGCCATATTTTGTAAAATATTTTGGTTAAAAAATTCGAAAAAAGATTTTTTAAGAATTATACGCGACGTCTTTTAGCAGGACGGCATCCGTTATGCGGATGGTAAGTAATGTCCGTGATTAAAGTAACGTTAACGCCAGCAGCTTGGATAGCGCGAAGTGAAGCTTCACGACCAACTCCCGGTCCTTTAATTTCGACTAGGACATTTTGCAGACCACATTCTTTTGCAAAGTTAATTGCATGAGTAGTGGCAACTTGCGCGGCGTAAGGAGTAGCTTTTCTAGATCCTCTAAAACCATGCTTTCCAGCTGATGACCAACAGATGATGTTTCCGTTTGTATCAGAGATGGAAATAATTGTGTTGTTAAAGCTAGCAAAAACGTGAACTACACCATTAACGATGTTTTTCTTTTTTTTGCTGGAAGTTTTAGAAACTGACTTTTTATCGCCAGATTGAGCTTTAGTTTCAGTCATAATTTTAAATTATTTTACGGCTTTTTTCTTGCCTGCGATTGCAACGCCTCTACCCTTACGAGTTCTAGCGTTAGTATGAGTTCTTTGTCCACGAACTGGAAGCTTTTTCACGTGTCTAATGCCACGATAGCAACCAATATCCATTAGTCTTTTAATGTCGGAAGAAACTTTTCTTCTCAAATCACCTTCAAGAACCGAGTATTCTTTTTCAAGAAGAGTTCTTACTTGCGCAAGCTTATCTTCACTAACTTGATGAGTTCTCAAGGTTAGATCAATTTTTAGTTTTTGACAAATTTTGTTTGCAGTAGTACTGCCAATTCCATAGATGTAAGTCAAAGCGATAACAAAACGCTTTTCTTTCGGAATGTTCACGCCAGCGATTCTAGCCAAGGTAAAGCCCTCTTAAAAAATTAATTATTTTGGGAAGAAAGTTTTGAAGTTACTTCGATCAAGTCCTTGAAAACAAGGGGGGCGCTTTTTACGGCGTCAACTGAAAGAAGCAAGTTCTTTTTTTCATAATATCCAATCAATTCGAAAGTTGATTTGTGATAGACTTCTAAACGATTTTTTACAGTCGCTTCGTTGTCATCACTTCTACTTTCGAAATGGTCAAATCCACAATTATCGCAAATTCCTTCTTTTGTAGGAATTTTGAAATAACGGTTATAAACGGTACCGCATCCTTTACAGGAAAAACGTCCGGAAATTCTTTTTATTAAAACATCTTCGCCAACTTCGAAATTGAAGACGATCTCAATTTTTTTGTTTAGCGAAAAAAGCATTTCGTCAAGCACAATTGCCTGATTCATATTTCTTGGAAAGCCATCGAGGATAAAACCTTTTTGGCAATCTGCTTCAATTATCCTGTTTTTGATAATACCTACTACAACTTCATCAGGAACTAATTGTCCTGAGTTCATGTAAGATTTAGCAAGTTTACCAATCTCGCTTTGCTGTTCAACTTCTTTACGAAGAACCTCACCGGTTGAAATCGCCGGGATATTTAATTCCCCAGCAAGCATTGCGGCTTGAGTTCCTTTTCCTGATCCAGGAGCGCCTAAGAAAATTATGTTCATGCTCTAACTCTAACTCTTCTTTTTTTAGTAGTAGAGCCGTATTTACCAGCAAAAAGGTGTGATTGAACTTGGTTAACTAAATCCAAAACTACGTTGACCATAATCAAAATTCCGGTTCCACCAATGTGAAGCGGGATTGAATAATGAGTAACTAAAATTTCCGGAGTTACGCAGACAAAAATTAAATATACCGCGCCGATTAAGGTGAGGCGAGAAACAATTTTGTCTAAAAAGTTAGCGGTTGCAATGCCTGGTCGAACACCAAGAATGAAGCAGTTACTTTTTTTTAAATTATTGGCAACTTCTTCAGTATTAAAAATAATTGAAGAATAGAAATAAGAGAAAAATAAAATTAATGCTGAGAATATAAGTAGGTAAAGCCCACCTCCTCTGCGTAAAGTTGATGCTAAGAAATCACCATCAACTCCAGTAAATTGTACTAATGCCGCCGGAAACATTAAAATCGAGCTAGCAAAAATTGGCGGAATAACGCCAGAAATATTAATTTTTAATGGCAAGAAAGATGAATCAGACATTCCTGAAGCCTTCATCATTGCACCATTTGGATATTGAATTTTGATGCGTTTATGAGTTTTTTCAACGAAGCAAACCAACATTAAAAATGCTGCAAAGGCGAGGAAGAAAATAACTATTGTAAACCAGGAATAAACTCCGGTTTTTGAAAGGTCAAAAATTTGTACGATTGTTGAAGGTAGCGAAGAAACGATACCAACAAAAATGATTAGAGAAATTCCGTTACCAATTCCTGAAGTTGTAATTCTTTCGCCGAACCACATAAGCATAACAGTTCCTCCGACCAAGCTTACGCAGGTTGTCCACATAAAAATACTGGAGTCAGAAACGAAAGCATTGTGATCAGAATTTGAAAGTGCATAATAAACACCGATTGACTGAAAACAGGCCAGAACAATTGTTAGATAACGAGTATATTGATTAATTTTTGCGCGACCATAATCACCTTCTTTCTTCAAGTTTTCTAAACCCTTATACATTGAGGTTAGAAGCTGCATGATGATTGAAGAAGTTATATAAGGCATGATATTCAGAGCAAAAATACTCATTCTCTCAAGGGCGCCGCCTGAAAATAAATTGATCATACCAAACATGTTAGCGCCAGAACTAGCAAAAAACTTTTTCAACACTTCCATATTGATGCCAGGAATCGGCACGAAAGTACCGAATCTATAGACAAGCAAAATGAATATTGTGAATAAGATGCGTTTTTTTAACTCTGAATTGGCAGCTAAGGATGACATTATGAGCTGAAGGCTTTTGCTTTTTCAGAATAGGCATCAACAGCAACTTTAAAAGTTGCGGCAATTGAAGCATCTTTGCCCATAATAAGCTTCACTTTAGATCTTTGACAATCAATCAAACCAACTTGTTCAAGCTGTTCTTTTGTAATAACCGCAGAAGAATCAAGCTTTTTACTTTCGATGAAGTTTAAAATATTTGTAATATTAACTACTTCGATTTCTTTGCGGTGAATATTTTTGAAGCCTCTTTTTGGAAGACGCATGTGGATTGGAGTTTGACCACCTTCAAAGCCTTTTACGGAATGATGACCAGTTCTCGCTTTTTGACCTTTTACACCACGGCCAGAAGTTTTTCCTTTACCAGAGCCGATACCACGACCGACACGAATGCGAGAATTTCTTTTAATTTTTGGTAAACCCTGAAGAGAAAGAGACATAGTTTTAAGCTAATGAAATTTTTACGATGTGACCGACTTTTTTAATCATACCTAAAATAGATTGATCGCAGTTTAATTTTGCTGAACTGCCGATGCCTCTTAGGCCAAGACCAATAAGGTTGCCCTTTTGTCTGTCATTTAGTTTTGATCCGCCTTTGATTTGCGTAACAACAACTTTTTTATTTAGAAAATTATCGAATTGCATGATTATTCACTCACCTCTTTTTTTTCTTTTTCTACGTTATGATTAAGTGCTAAATTTCTTCTTTTAACAATTTCGGAAATTTCTTTTGATCTTCTCTCAGCAACCATTTTTGGCGAAACCAAAGCTTTAAGTGCTGCAAATGTTGCGGCAACTAAGTTATATGGATTTGAAGTTCCAACTGATTTAGCAACGATATCGTGAATTCCTGCGCATTCAAATACTGCGCGCATAGGACCACCAGCAATTACTCCAGTACCAGCAGGAGCAGCTCTTAGGTAAACTTTTGCGGCACAAAATCTAGAAAAAATGTCGTGATGTATTGTGCGACCTTCTTTCAGAGAAACTTTAATCATGGCTTTTTTAGCCGCTTCGAAGGCTTTATTTTTAGCATCAGAAACTTCAGTTGCATTTCCTTTTCCGAAACCGACTCGGCCATTTTTATCACCCACAACGACTAAAGCTGCGAATGACATATTTTTACCACCTTTTACAGTTTTAGAAACGCGGTTAATCGCTACTAATCTTTCAACGATTTCAACACCGCCTTTTTCTTTCTGATTATTTTTTTGTTGTTTAGACATCTGAATTTTAAAATTAATTAGAACTGTAAACCGGCTTCGCGGCAAGCTTCAGCGATAACTTTTACGCGACCGTTATAAATATATGCACCTTTATCAAAAACGACTTCTTTAATGCCATTTTTTAAACAAAGCTTAGCAAATTCCACGCCAACTAGTTTGGCTTTTTCCATGCCGCTTACTTTTTTATTTTCTTCAAAACTAAGTGTTGAGAAAGAAGTCAAAACTTTTCCTTCAACGTTGATTAGTTGAGCGTAGATATTTTTGTTTGTTCTGCAAACAACAATTCTAGGGCGGTTAGACTTATTGTTTTTAGCAATATTGCTTCTAACTCTATATTTTCTTCTTTCGTATGTTGAATTAATCATATTACTTTTTCTTACCCTCTTTTCTTAGGATTTTTTTGCCAAAAATTTTGACACCTTTACCTTTGTAAGGCTCAGGCTTTCTGAATGAAATAATTTCAGCAGCAACTTGGCCAACTAAAACTTTATCGTTTCCAGTTATGATAATTAAATTTGGTTTTTCGAAAGCAGCATTGATACCAGACGGTAAAGCATAATAAATTTCGTGGCTATAACCTAAAGTTAAAGTCAAGATTCCTTTATCAACTGAAGCCTTGTAACCAACGCCGTTAATTTCTAGAACTGTTCTGAAATCAGTTTGTAAACCAGCAACGATATTTTTTACGTTACTTCTATCCATACCAACAAACATTGAAATGTCTGAAATAGATTTATCAGCAGATGTAAATTTGATTTGCTTGTCAGCGAAATCAGCTTTTACACCTAAACTAATTTGATAAGTTTTTGTAACTTTACCATTATCAAAAGTAAGAGTGTTTTTATCAATCACTACTTTGATATTATCTGGAATGCTAACCGGTAATTTTCCTACGCGAGACATGTTTGAAAACTAAAATATTTTAAAAAGAACTTCGCCGCCAAGCTTTTTGGTTCTGGCATCGTGATCGGCAATAACGCCCTGTGAAGTAGAAATAACAACCATTCCTAAGCCATTTTTAACTAAAGGAATTTTGTCAGCTGAGCGATAAATTCTTCTGCCTGGCTTAGAAATAACTTCAATTTCATTAACTACAGGATTTGAATAATGATATTTCAAGTGAATATCAAATTTATCGAAATTACCTTCTTTGATTTTGCTATAGTTCAGAATATATCCTTCGTCTTTTAAGATGCGTAGAATATTTTCTCTAAGGCTAGAAACCGGGGAAGAAATTGTTGCTTTTTTTGCCATGTAGCCATTTTTAATTCTGGATACAAGATCTGAAACTGGATGATTGAAAAACATTATATTACCAACTTGATTTAATTAAACCTGGAATTTGTCCCCAAGATGCTAACTCTCTGACCGCAATACGAGATAGACCGAATTTTCTTAAATTACCTCTTGGTCTGCCGCTAAGAGCACATCTATTCCTGTGTCTGATACGAGCGCCATCACGAGGCATTTCTGAAAGCTTAATTTGTGCTACTAATCTTTCTTCAAAAGTCAAAGATTGGTCATCAGCAGTTGCAATAAGTTTTTGTCTTTTTGCTTTGTGCAATTGAGACAATTCTTTTCTTTTGTTATTTTTAAGAATCGATGATTTTTTTGCCATGTTACTACTTGATTGGAAAGTTAAGTTTTTTTAGCAAGAACAGCGCTTCTTCTTTAGTTTTAGCTGTAGTTGCAATTGTAATATTCATACCGAAGATTTTTGGAATGTTATCAAGATCAACTTCCAAGAAAATATTATGTTCTTTTATACCAAAAGAATAGTGTCCACTTTGGTTAAAACCTTTTGGAGATAAACCGCGGAAGTCTCTGATTCTTGGTAAAGCAATATGAGTTAATCTATCCAAAAATTGATACATTTTTTTGCCGCGCAGAGTAACTCTGCAGCCGATTGGCAAATCTTTTCTTAGTTTAAATGTTGAAATCGCTTTGCGAGATTTAGTCAAAACTGCTTTTTGACCAGCAATGTTTGAAACTTGCGCTGCCAAATAAGCCAAAAATTTATTGTCACTATCGCCGGCTTTAATACCAACATTAAGACTGATCATTTTTAGTCTTGGGAGAGCCAGATCATTTGTATAAGAAAAATTTTTCTTAAGATCTGCAATCGAATCCTTGTAGAGTTTTTCAGTTATAGTTTGCATCGATTATCCAATTTTTTTGCCAGATTTTTTTGAAACACGATTTTTTCTAGTGAAGATTTTACCTTCGCCAGCATCGGTTACAAATTTAATTTTAACCGCTTTACCATCTTCAACATGTGAAATGTTAGAAATGTGAATGGGTTTTTCAACTTTTAGAATTTGACCAGGGTTTGTAGAAGTTGGTTTTTTGTGTACAGTCGCAAGGTTAACGCCTTCTACGATAACTTTATCAGAAGTAAGTGCAGTAATCTTTCCAGATACGCCTTTGCTTGATCCAGTAAGAACAATAACTTGATCGCCTTTTTTAAATTTTTTTGCCATGTTTTATAAAACCTCCGAAGCTAATGATGCAATTTTCAAGAAGTTTTTTTGTCTAACTTCACGAGCGACTGGTCCAAAAACACGAGTTGCCAAAGGCTCACCGTCTTTATCAACTAGAACAACTGCATTGTCATCAAATTTTACAAAACTTCCATCGTTTCTAACGATTTTGCTTCTAGTGCGTACAATCACACCTTTAGCTACTTGTCCTTTTTTAACCTTAGCCCCAGGAATAACACTGGTGATCGAAAGAACAATGATTTCACCGATACCGGTGATCATGTGATCTGATCCGCCAAGAACTTTGATACATCTAGCTGTTTTTGCCCCTGAATTATCGGCAACAACTAGGTTTGTTTGCATTTGAATCATTTGTAATACCTAATTAGTTAACTTTAAGAGCCCATCTCTTGGTTTTAGAGATTGGTCTTGAACCAACAATTTCAACCTCGTCGCCAACAGTTACTGTTTTACCTTGCGAATCCACTAAATATTTTTTGTGGCTGGTAATATATTTACCGTAGCGAGGATGTTTTTTGTAAGTGGTTGAGAGAGCCTTAAAAGTTTTCTCGTCAATAATATTTAAAACCGTAACTTTCATGTTTTAAGCAGCAGCCTGTTTTTTGTTAATTTGGGTAAAAAGTCGAGCGACTTCTTTTCTTTTATTCTTGTAATCTTTTGCAACGATTGCTTCGCCAGAAGAAGCTTTGATTCTCATCATAAGCAGATCTTTCTTAAGGCTGGCAATATTGGTCAAAATTGATTTATTTTCTTCTTTTTTCATATCTAAAGTTATTTTATTTAAGCGCTTTATTTTAGGAGCGCTTTTCAAAAACTAAACGTGATTAACGATTTTGGTTTTGAATGGTAATTTTGCAGCAGCTTTAACTAAAGAAGTTGAAGCTGCTTCACCGTCGATTCCATCAATTTCAAAAATGATACGACCTGGTTTGATTTTAGCGATATAATATTCTACGTTACCCTTACCACTTCCCATTCTAACTTCGGCTGGTTTTTTAGTAACTGGAGTATGTGGAAAAACCATAATCCAAAGTTTACCAGCGCGCTTCATGTAGCGAGTGATTACTTTTCTGGCAGATTCAATTTGTTTAGAATTAAGTTTACCTGGCTCAAGAGCTTTCAAACCGAAAGATCCGAATTTTAGGCTATTGCCATTAGCTGAAGTGCCGAGAATTTTTTTCCCGCCTTTCTGCGCCTTTCTATATTTTGTCTTTGCTGGAACTAGCATTTTTAAACTTAATTATTTGCTGTTTTTGACTTCTTTTCAGTGAAGCCTTTATAAATCCAAACTTTTACGCCAATAACGCCGTAAGTTGTGTAAGCGTTAGCAATAGCGTAATCGATATTGCAACGTAGAGTGTGTAACGGAACCGAACCTTCTTTATACCATTCAGTTCTTGCAATTTCAGCTCCACCTAATCTTCCTGAGCAGCTTACTTTAATTCCAAGAGCACCATATTTCATAGCAGCTTGCATGGATTTTTTCATAACTTTTTTGAAAGCAGCACGACCTTCAAGTTGTTTTGCAATATTTTGCGCAACTAATGAAGAGTTGATGTCTGGCTTGTCTATTTCAACGATTTTAACATCAACCTTGCAGCCGGCAATTTTTTCTACCGCTTGGTTGATTTTTTCAATATCTAAACCTTTTTTACCGATAAGAACGCCTGGTTTAGAAGTTTTGATAATCAAGTTAACTTTGTCAGACGGTCTTTCAATGACAATACTGCCAATGCCACAATGAGCATAGTTTTTCTTGATGAAGCTTCTAATGGTTACGTCACTAATTAGCTTTTTAGCATAATTTTTCTGATCGAACCAAACTGACTCCCAGTTTTTGCTGTTGAGCAGTCTAAAACCTACTGGATTAACCTTCTGACCCACTGCTTACTCCCCTTTTGTTGTTTTTTTCGGCGCTTTTTTTTCAGGCTGTTTCTCAGCCAAAATAACGCGGATATTGCTAAAAGTTTTTAGAATGCGACTTGATTTACCGCGACCTCTTGCTGCGAATCTACGCAGTGCGAAAGCACGACCAACGTCAACATCTTTAACGTAAAGATTGTCTACATCCATGTTATGGTTGTTTTCAGCATTTGACATCGCTGAATAAACCAAAGCTCTAACTGTTGAAGCAATTTTCAATTTAGAAAATTGCAGAAGTTTTAAGGCTTCAGAAACTGGTAAACCGGTCACATTTTTAGTTACTCTCATAACTTTTAGCGGACTTGATTTTACTGCGCTTAAATAAGCTACTGATAATTTTTGAGTCATGATCTATTATGATTTTGTAACTTTTTTATCACCACCGTGACCATAGAAAGTTCTAGTTGGAGCAAATTCACCGAATTTATGTCCAACCATTCCTTCTGTAACTGCAACGGAAACGAATTTTTTGCCATTATGAACAGCAAAATTTACGCCCACGAATTGTGGTAGAATTGTTGATCTTCTAGACCAGGTTTTAATAACCTGTTTCTTTGAAGAAGAAAGATAGTCTCTTGCTTTTTTAAGCAGATAACCGTCTACGAATGGAACTTTCCAAGTTGATCTAGGCATGATTATTTATCCCTTCTTGATTTTACGATGAAGCGGTTTGTAGGATTGCTTCTCTTTCTTGTTTTCTTACCTTTTGCTGACTTACCAGTTGGAGACACAGGATGTCTACCACCAGAAGTTTTACCTTCACCACCACCATGTGGGTGATCTACCGGGTTCATTACAACACCTCGGACAGTTGGTCTAATACCTAACCATCTCGATCTACCAGCTTTACCGATAGAGATGTTTTTGTTATCTAAGTTAGAAACTGATCCAATAGTTGCCATGCAATCAAGCAAGAACAATCTAATTTCGCCAGATTGGATTTTTAATAGAGCGTAACCACCATCTTTACCAACCAATTGGGCGTAAGTTCCAGCTGATCTAGAAACTGCACCACCGCAACCTGGTTTTAATTCGATATTATGGATGATGGATCCAATAGGAATTACCGAAAGTGGCATAGAATTGCCAATTTTAACGTCGATCAAAGTTTTTGAAGACATGATACGATCACCTACAGCTAGCTTGTGTGGAGCTAGGATGTAAGAAAAAATTCCATCAGAATATTTTAACAATGCAATAAAAGCGGTACGATTTGGATCATATTCGATTCTTTCTACTGTTGCTTCTAAATCGAGCTTATCACGCTTGAAGTCGATAACACGGAAAGATTTTTTATGACCGCCAGATTTATGTCTGACAGTGATGTGACCCATATTGTTTCTACCGGCATCCTCTCCAACTTTTGTAGTCAGAATTTTTAAAGGAGAACCTTTCCACAATTCACTTCTATCAATGGTTATAAGCTGCCTTAGTGAAGGAGTTATAGCCTTATAATTCTTAAGAGCCATGAGATTACGAACCGAAATTAATTGATTGACCTTCTTTCAAGGTAATAATGGCTTTTTTGTATGAGCCCCTTGTTCCTTCAATACCTTTAAATCTTTTTGTTTTAGATTTGGTATTGATTATATTCACTTTTTCAACTTCAGCACCAAAAACTTTTTTGATTAATGAAGCGATTTCGTTTTTGCTGCAGCTTGAGTCAACTTCGAAATGATATTTTCCGTCAACTAGCTGTTTGTTTGATTTTTCCGTGTAAATCAAACCTTTAATTTTGTCATATTGTAATAGAGCAGTCATTACGCTATTGCCCCCAAGATATTATTTTCGAAAACTTTGCTATCAACCATCAAATGGTCAAAGCTTAAAATGTCATACACGTTCAAAGCTTTAGCATCTAAAGTTTTTACGTTTTTAAGGTTTTTTGCAGACTTAGTTAAAGCAGCATTTGAACCATCGTGAATAATCAGAGCGCTAGCAAAGCTATTTTTTGCTAGAGTTTCACTGATTTTAGAAGTTTTAATTTCTGAACCGAAATCTGAAAATAGTGAAACTTTATTTTCTTTTAATTTCATTCTTAACACGTCAGCTAAAGCTTTTTTAACGATTTTCTTTGGCATAGAAAAATCAAACGAGCGTGGCATTGGACCATGGCAAGTTCTACCTCCAACAAACTGTACTGATCTTTTGCTACCTTGACGGGCGCGGCCAGTGCCTTTTTGTTTGTGTGGCTTGGCTGTAGTGCCTGAAATTTCAGCCATTGTTTTAGTTTTTGCAGAACCAGATCTTCTGCTCGCAAGTTGCCATCTGACAACGTAAGCAACTGATTTTGCGCTTTCAATTTCGAAATCGGAAGCTACGTCGATTTGTTTAGAACCAACTTTATTTGCACCGAAATCTATTGTTTTAATAGTTAAAGAAGTCATATCGTCTTAAAAATTTTTGGCGATTTTGAGGATGACGTCACCGCCAGAGTAACCAGGAATCGCGCCTTTTACGGCAATAACTGACTTTTCTTTGTCAATCATTAGAACTTCCAAATTTTTTACAGTAACATTGTCAACACCCATATGTCCGGCCATTTTCTTTCCTTTGAAAGTTTTACCCGGATCTTGTCTTTGACCTGTTGAACCGTGCGAACGGTGAGAAACTGAAACACCGTGAGAAGCTTCCAAACCACGGAAATTCCATCTTTTCATAACGCCGGCAAAGCCTTTACCTATAGTAACGCCGCCAACAGAAATTTTATCACCTTCTTTAATAACTGAGTCAATCGTGATTGAATCACCTACTTTAAGGTCTAAACCTTTTTTAACTTGAGAACCACGGATTTTTCTAAAGAGTGGAACTGATTTTTTGTTAAAAATTCCAGCAACTGACTTAGAAACTTTTTTTGCACTAGTAATTTTTTCAAAAGCTACTAGCAAATTGTCAAATTCTTTATCTTGGTTTACTGCTAATTTAAGCACGCAATTGTCATAAACTTGGATCATAGTCAAAGGTACGGAAACACCGTTATCTTTGAAAATGTGAGTCATGCCGATTTTTTTTCCGACTAATTCTAACATCTAGTTTTTTGCTCCCCCTGAACCGTTGATTGCGATTTTAATATTCACGCCAGCTGAAAGATTTAATTTCATCAAAGCGTCAACAGTTTGAGCTGTTGGAGAGATGATTAATAATCTTTTTGATGATCTGATTTCAAATTGTTCACGTGAATCTTTATCAACGTGAGGTCCTCTGATTACGCAGAACTTTTGAATTTTGGTTGGCAAAGGAATTGGTCCTTTAATGCCAGCGCCAGTTCTTCTAACCGTTCCGATGATTTCATTCATCGCCTTGTTCAAGACAAGATGGTCAAAAGATTCAAGAGTGATTTTGATGCTCTCTTTATTTTTCATTTTATTAATAATTCATCTTAATAAATCCCGAAACAACTGCGGGATAGAATTTTTAAACTTACTTAGTATTTAAGAAAATCTTACTTGATAATCTTAGCAACAACTCCAGCTCCGACAGTTCTGCCACCTTCACGGATAGCAAAACGTAAGCCTTCTTCCATTGCGATTGGGTTGATTAATTCAACGGTCAACTTGGTGTTATCACCAGGCATAACCATTTC
>CAIZZE010000060.1 GCA_903937405.1 uncultured Alphaproteobacteria bacterium
AAGAATCCACCAACTTCCAAAAACCAATTCGTTTCAACTCAATTTTTGAACCTTCGTGAAGAAGGAAATTGGCCTAAGAAATAGAGAAAAATTGAACGACTTTTTGTGTGGATTTTTTTCTAATGACGGATTTGGGTTTAAGTAGTTTCACATTTACTTTTTTATAAATAAAAAGCCTCCACTTACTTTTCCAATTTAAAAAAATTCAAAAATGTCAGTAACAATTAAAACAAAATATCTTGGTGATCTTAGAACTACATCAACTCACATTAAATCTGGAAATGCTTTAATCACCGATGCGCCGGTTGATAATAAAGGAAAAGGTGAAGCTTTTTCACCGACTGATTTACTCGCAACTTCTCTTGCAACTTGTATGTTAACCGTGATGGGAATTAATGCTAATTCTCATGGTTTAAACATTGAAGGTGTTGAATGTGATGTTACTAAAGTTATGGCAACAAACCCGCGTCGGGTTAGTGAAATTATTATCGAATTCACTTTTGCTTCCAATGATTTTGATGAAAATGCCAAAAAGATTTTACAAGATGCTGCTTACTCTTGTCCGGTTGCATTTAGTCTGCATCCTGATTTGAAAAAAAGTGTCACTTTTAAATTCTAGAGTCTGTATTCAAAATAACAATGTACATACAAAAATGGGCTTTTGCAAATTAATGCAAAAGCCCATTTCTATTTTAAACGCTTAACAAATTACCAACGTTTTGGTTTTCTGCGGCTTGAGCTATTTGATGAATAATCATTATGAGCTCTTTGGCCACTTAAATTGGCATAATTATTGCCATCATCATATTGGTTATAATAAGCGGAATAATTACGTCCGCGACCGGCGCTATAATCTTCTTGTTCATTTCATAGCTTCCATGTTCATCATTATAGCGTGAACGACTGTTTTGTGGAGTATTATAGCTATGTTCGCGATAGTGCTGTTGATCGTCAGCCGAACCTTGGAAATTATAACTTTGATTGCGGTTATGTTGGTTTTGACCATAGCCTTGGTTACTTTGTCCAAATTGGTTCTGACTCTGATGTTACCCCTGATTCTGCCCCTGATTCTGACCTGAGTTCTGATTTCTATCAACCAAATAAACGCTGTATAAATTGTTGAGGCGTTAGGCTTTATAAATAATTTACATCCTAAAATAGTTTCATGACTGCGACTTTATTTTTGCATTTCTAATTTACTGCCAGCGAAAAGTTTTTTTATTTTTCCATTTCTTAAATTTTAAGGAGTCATTTATGCAAAGACGCAGAAATAACAGATATAATCAGGATAATAGATTTGTCTTAAATAACGATAGTTACTCCGGATATCGTAGTGGCCAGCGTTATAACGATGAAGATGATTATAATAATAGTCGCTATTATTCTAGCTCATCGCGCCATAATGCTGATGAAGATTATGATGATTCAGATTACGAAAATGAAAATGAAGGCGATTATGAGTCTTCACATGGTATGTACGGCAATCAAGGGCAAAATAATGGTGTATGGTATGGCAATTCAGAAAATTATCATCAGCAAGATCGTGATTTAAATCGTGAAAAAGGTTTTGGTAATAACTATTCCAAACTTTCAAACCTTGGCTATGGAAACCAAAGCCAAGGTGGCGATATAGTAATGCTGGATATGACCAAGGAAATTATGATTCGCGGGAACGTCAAAGTGCCAGATTTTATTGCGGCAGAGGATGCGATAGAAATAGAAATGAAAATAGTTCAACTTTGCGTTCGAGAAATGGAAGAAATTCTTCTAATTCGCGCCGGGATTGGTAGTTCGATAAAAGAAGCATAGACTTTTTTAAGTCTGGAGCAGGACGGGATTTGCAATCCCGTCCTCACGTTCAGTTCAAGTTTAAGAAATTGAGACATGAATAATTGGACGGGGTTGCAAACCCCTTCCAGCGCTAGGTCGCATGGATTTGTTTTAAATCCATGCAAAATTACCCTTCCAAAATCTCCATTCTATATCCAATGCTCGGTTCAGCATGAATAACTTTCTGCTCACCCAAAGCTGATTTTAATTTCCCGCAAATATTGATTCTCGCACAAATAAGCTTTTCCCCAAACTTCGCCCAAAATTTCGCGATGAATCAAAACTTTTCCTTTATTCACCAATAAAAATTTCAGCAAATTATATTGTTTTGGCGGGAAGAAAACTACTTGGTTATTAATTTTTACTTCATGTTTTAACAGGTCGATTTTGATCGGCCCATTTATCAAAAACTCTTTAACCGCATTATGAATAGTGCTAGCCGCGCGGCGCAACGCAGCGTTAATTCTAACCAATAAAACTTCGGGATTAAAAGGTTTAATAACATAATCATCAGCACCGCTATTTAGGGCCGCGATTATTTCTTTATCATCACTTCGCGCCGAGCAAACTATGATTGGAACATTGCTTAATTCGCGGATATTTCTGATTAATTCTTTACCATCGATGTCTGGTAAACCCAACTTGCAAACTATAATTTCTGGCTTTGAAGAAAGTAGCATTCTTATTCCAACTTCACCATTTTGGGCTTCAATAATATCGAAATTTTCGTTTTTGAAATAGAGTCTTAAAATTTTTCCGATCTTTTCTTCGTCTTCGATTAACAGCAACTTGGTCTTGATTGATCTTTCGCTCATAAAAACCTCCGATTACTTACATTGGCTTAAATTTTTTGTGACCATCTATTTTATTTAAATTCAAACTTCTTTTGAATTTAGTTTGCTTGAATTGCTGCGCGCGGGATAAAACCGCGCATCCGCAATAAATTTATTTTTTAAGAAGTGTTCGCGGTATCTTGAATCAGATTTGTTAAATTCTTGTTCGAATTTTTGAGGGGGAGATGATCTTTACAATCAGGCTTTTGGGGAAGAAAGAATATTCTGCAACTTATGTGAAATTTATAACCAACTGTTTCAAACCAATCGATAGTTTATAGATTTCTAAGAAATCGGTTCAAAAAATTTCGTTGCCGGATCGTAAGCCATAATGTCGCCGGTTTCGATGTTAAAATGCCAACCTACAACTTTCAGTTTATTTTTAGAAATTGCTTTGGCGACGTAAGGATATTTTACTAAATTGCGTAGTGAGACAATGATTGATTCATGTTCACAAGAAGATTGTTGTTCTTCCGGACTTTTATCTGACATTTCTTTTTTTACAGCATCGCGTGCTTCGGCAGCAACAGAAAGCCAAGTTTTCATTGATTTTGAAAGACCATTTTTTTCAGCAGCAAATTTATCAGACATCATAATTTCAATGCTAGCACATCTGGCGTGACCCATAACAATAATGGTTTCAACGCCAATATTAACTACGGCATTTTCAATTGCTGACATAATACCGCGAGTTCCTTCGGCATCATGTTTTGGAATTAATCCGCCCATATTGGCAACGAGGTAAAGCTCTCCCGGATTAGTAGAAAAAATTTCTGCTGGTGGAATGCGAAGATCAGAGCAGGTAATAATCATCGTAGATGGCTTTTGACCTTGTTCCAGCAAATGCCCGATAATGTCTTTTTGTTTTTGATAAGTTGTGGCTTTAAAAACCCTGAAACCACTAACTAATTTGCCGATATCTGACATGAATTTGTGAAAATTTTTTGATTGAGGACGGTGCTATAATTAATTGAATTAACGAATTAAATTTTTTGCAAAATTATAAGCAATGAATTTATTTCGAAGTTCATTGAATAATAAAACTAAAATGTATTTTGATAAATGAGTGATTCGGTAAAAGCTTTGGAATCATCATTTATAAAATATCTTAAATATCAAAAATAAAATTAATTATGGAAAACCTTAATTTTCTGGCGTCATTCTTCGCTCTTATAGTTTTAGCAGTTTTTGCAATTCCGTATTTTCTTCGTCGTGTAGTTCCGACTAATGAAGTTCATATTGTCCAGTCACGCAGTAAAACTGCTTCTTATGGCAAAGATATGTCCAACGGAAACACGTATTATGAATGGCCGGCGGCATTGCCGATTATCGGGGTTAATAAAACCGTTTTGCCAGTTAGCGTTTTTGATCTAGATTTAACTGGTTACGAAGCTTATGACAAAGGTCGTTTACCATTCGTTGTTGATATTAAAGCCTTTTTTAGAATTACCGATAGTGATGTTGCTGCACAACGCGTTGCATCTTTTGAAGAATTGCGCGAACAGCTTAAAGCCGTGGTTCAAGGTGCAGTTAGAACTATTCTTGCTAGCAATGAAATTGAAGAAATTATGCAAGGACGTTCAAAATTTGGTGAAGAATTTACAGCAGAAGTGGGAGCGCAATTATCGAATTGGGGCGTTTCAACTGTTAAGAATATTGAGTTGATGGATATTCGTGATCACAAAGATAGTGACGTGATTAAAAATATCATGGAGAAGAAAAAGTCTCATATTGAAATGCAATCGCGTACCGAAGTTGCAAAAAACATGCAAGCAGCGCAAATCGCCGAAATTGAAGCACAAAAACAAACTTCATTGCAACAACAGCAAGCGCTTCAGGAAATTGGTCAAAGAACAGCAGAAAAAGATAAATTAGTGGGAATTTCGGTTGAGGTTTCAGCGCAGGAAATCAAAGAGCAGCAACGCGTAACTAAAGAAAAAGAAATGAATGTCTTCCGTGTTGAAGAAGTTAAAAAAGCTGAAATCGAGAAAGAAAAAAATCTGGTTCAAGCTGAACAAGCTAAACAATCCGGCGTGGTAATTGCAGAAGGTGAAAAGCAAAAAAGTATTATTCAAGCGGAAGGAAATAAACAAAAAGCAATCTTACAAGCAGAAGGAAATTTACAAACACAAAAGCTTGGTGCTGAAGGTATCAAAACTGAAGGTGAGGCGAGGGCAGAAGCAGAAAAAGCTATGCAATTAGCTCCGATTTCTGCACAAATTACTTTGGCTAAAGAGATTGGTGAAAATCAGAATTATCAGCATTATTTGCTTTCAATTCGTAGAATTGAAGCAGATCAGGCGATTGGAATGAAACAGGCTGAAGCCTTGAAAGAAGCTGATTTGAAGGTGATTGCAAATACTGGACAAGTTACTGACGGAATTAGCAAAGTTATGGATATTTTCTCTGCAAAAGGTGGAACAGAAATTGGCGGAATGTTGGAAGGATTAGCGCAAACCGAACAAGGAAAAAATCTTCTGAATAAATTTATGACAAAAAAAGAAGGTTAGTTTGGTGGCGGCAAAGTTTTTGTTTGAAGATTATTTTACACGGTTTCACACCCGAGTCGACCCCGTCGTGAAGACGGGGTGACAATGCTTTAGCATTGCCCGAAGGAACAATGCTTTAGCATTGCCCGAAGGAACAATGATTGCGATTAAATTACATACTTCCAACTTGTCACCCCGTCTTCACGACGGGGTCCATTCGGGCTTGATATTATGTAAATGACTTACTTAATTTCCTAAAAATCTTTTTTATTAAATGTCTTGGATATTTTACACCATTGCCGCTGCAGCTTTACAAACTTTTCGGAATTTAGAACAGAAAGGTCTTCATAAAAAACTTGATGTTTTAACCGTCTCTTGGTCGCGCTATATATTGCCTTTTCCTATCGCGATAATTGTGGTTATTTTCACTTATTCTACAGTCAATTCTTGGTTTATTTTTTATTGTTTTATCACCGCAATTTTTCAAGTTGCGGGTAATATTTTTTTGCTTCAAACATTCAAATCCAAAAATTTCAGCATCGGCATCGCCTTCTACAAAACAGAGACTTTACAGGCGATGATAATCGGATTGCTTTTCTTTAACCAAGGCGTTTCTTTCGCAGGTTTTATTGCGATTATTATTGCTACAATCGGCGTAATTTTAATGTCGGGTTTAGTATTCAATTGCGGCTTTGAAAAATTTCTGCAATCGCTGCAAAATAAGGCAATTCTTTTTGGAATTCTAACTGGATTTTGTTTTTCGATTTCAGCTTTTAATTTGAAATCAGCTTCTGATATTTTACTGCCTCTTGGTTTTTCAAATCTTAGAGCTGCTTTGACAGTTTTACTTTGGGTGATTTTTTTCCAGAATATTTTATTTGCGATCGTAAAAATTTATCAAAAGCGTTTTTTAAGTGATTTGAAAAGCTTGCTTTGTCTGGAAAATAAATCGACTTTTTTTAAAACCGCAATTTTCAGTTTTTTAGGTTCATTTTGTTGGTTCGCAGCTTACGGAACAGGGAAAGTAGTCTATGTCAAAGCTGTTGGACAAATTGAACTGGTTATGGCAATTGTGGTTTCGTATTTTCATTTAAAAGAAAAACTTACCAAGGCAGAATCAATCGGAATTGTACTTACATCTTGCGGAATATTGATGCTGATTTTGGTGCATTAAAAATAAAAAATATGTCAAATAAAGTTGAAAATTATCAAAAACAACGCGCTGATTTTTTGGATAATTTATTGCCGGATGATTTTAGAAATCCGGGAAGTTTTAACCAAGCGGGAATTATTATTGATCAGCTAAATAAATCGCTTCATCGCGCTTTATCGAAGGAAGAAAATCCCCAAGAATTTATTAAAAAAGCTGTAACCCATCTTTTTCGCGAAAATTCTTTGGCAGTTGAAAAAGCTATTAGTCTTTCCAATGCTTATCTGGAAATGAGATTGGAAAAATAAAATCTATTATTCCTTTGATTTAAAAATAACCGCCAATGAAGATAAAATTAATTATTTATTTACTATTTTTTACATTTACAACCTCTCAAACTATGGCTCAAAAGGCATCGCTTCTAACTTTTGATAAATCTGAAATTACCAAAGATGGAATGCCGCGCAATTTTCGTGACTTGTCGGTAATTGGCATTAACGCAATTGCTAGCGCACAATTTTCTGAAGATGAATTACAAAAATTGCGTCAAAAATATCCAAACGAAAAAATTGTTATTGTCGATTTGAGGCAGGAAAGTCATGGCTTTATCAATGGAAAGCCAGTTTTGTGGCGATCTTATTTTGAAAAAATAAATCAAAATAAAGAAATTTCTGAAATTTTATCTGACGAAAAATCGCGTCTTGATGCTGCAAAAAAAGATCATGAAATTGTGATTAATGAAGTTGTAAAAAGAGATAAAGAAAGTGGTTGGTATGAAGATGTAGCGCCAAAAATTGTTATCGTAAATCAAACAATTAGTGAAAAAGATTTAGCGCAGAAAAATGGTTTTGAATATCAAAGATTTTCAATCAGGGATTTTGATATTCCTGAGACAAAAGAATTTTCTCGTATGATAAATTTCATCAAAAATCTGCCGGAAGATAAAAAAATTTATGTGCATTGCGCCGGCGGCAGAGGCAGAACTACGATGTTTTTAGTTATTCTTGATATTATAAAAAATGGCAAAAAAGTTGAGCTAGAAGAAATTTTTAAAAGACAAAATAAACTAGGCGGAGCAAGACTTGATGAAATTTCGAAAGAAGAAGCTTGGAGTAAAAAATTGGCGTCAGAAAGACTAAAAATGTTAGAAGATTTTTATCGGGTTACAACCGAGAAATAAATTCTGCACAATTTTTGAGTTTAGTTTTTTAAAAATTTAGGTAGCCTATATTTAATTGGTTATTTTTCTTGTGATAAGATCGGATAGATCCAAAAAATTATATCAAATGGCTCACATTCATTAAAGAGCTAAATCATGTTATTGATGATTTGAGGAATAAATTTGAATAAATCACTTGGCATCATACCGATTTCACCTTGTTTTTTTACTGCTAAATCTCCGGCAATAGCATGAATATTTACGCCGTAAATGGCAGATGTTTCACTATCTAATCCTTGTGCCATAAGGCCGCCGATTATTCCGGATAAAATATCTCCCATTCCTGCAGTTGCCATTCCGGCATTACCGAAAGGACATTGATGAATTATTTTTTGGTCGCCGAAAATTAAAGTTCCTCTCCCTTTTAAAACTGAAATTGCTCCGAATTTTTCATAAAGTTTTTTAACAGCAGATTCGCGATTTTCCTGAATTTCATCGGTTGAAATATTCAATAACCGCGCGGCTTCGCCAACATGAGGTGTAATTATTGAATTTGATAAATTAAAAGTTTTTTGACTCATGCTTAAAATATTTAAAGCATCGGCATCAATCACTTTTGGCAAATTTGAATTCATTGCCATTGTAAATAATTTTTGTCCCCATTGAGTTTTTCCAAGTCCGCAGCCAATCACGATAAAGCTTTTATCGGCGAGAATTTCTGCTGCTGAAGAATTATCGCATAAAGTCATTGCGTTTGGAAGTCGCGCTAAAAGTGCGGCAATATTTTCTTTGCGCGTCAGAACTGTAACTTTTCCGGCTCCCGTGCGATAAGCGGCTTGAGCTGCCATAATTGCTGCACCTCCCATTCCTAAATCTCCGCCGATAATCAATATATGACCAAAATTTCCTTTGTGGGAATCGGGTTTGCGAGCCAGTAATTGACTGATTGATTTAGTGAGATTTTTCATCATTAAAAATTATTTATACCAAAACTGATTCAAGAAATAAGTTTGAATCATGCTTCGACAGGCTCAGCATGACATCGAGAGTTCGACATCTTTTATAAATATATTACTAACAACAACTAGCGCTGATTTCAAAGTAAACTAGCTTGTTTTCTTTGGTGTTTGAAGTGACAAGCCGTGAATGGTTGGTTGCCCAAGAATAAGTTAAAGAGGCATTAAAATATTTGCTGTTGAAAATAGTTTTAAGCCCTGCGCCAGCAAGTCTGCCATCAGCGCCAGAATCAATATATTTATTTTTGACGTAACCGTAATCGTAAAATGGTTCGACGGAAAATTTGTTGAGAGGAACCAAGTTTTTGCTAAAAAAACCGAGACCTTCTGGTGTGATTAACGAGCCGATATTGAAGTTAATTTTATTTCTTAAGTAATAGCCAGAATCGCCATTGATATAGCTTTCTCTAAAACCACGAACCGAATAATAGCCGCCAACCGAAAATTGTTCAGAGCCAAAAAGCGTTTGCTTGGCATATTGACTGCTAAACTCGCTGACAAAAGTTGTCGGCGCATTGATTTTTGGCAAAGTAAATTTTTTAGAAAAATTGGCGTAAAGTTTAAAAACATCAAATTGCGCTTTTGGAGTTATGTTAGAAATATTTGACAGATCTTTTTTTGCATTCATGATTTTCAAACCTTTTGAGTAAGAAGGATTAAAATAAATATTGGTTGTGTTGTTAATGTAAGATGAAGCCGCGAATCCAACATTTAAAATTGAAAGTTTTCTTTCGGAAGTGCTGATTTTATCGCCACTAAGATAACTGGCTGAAGATTTATCGGTTAATGAAGCGTTGGTAGAAAGTCGTAAATTTGTTTGGTTTAGCAAGACGCGATCAAGAGTGAATTTATTTGATTGGGAAAAGCCGGTTAAAGTTGATGAGGCATTTTGCCCAGGATTTTGGCCTTTAAATTCCGATCGCGAAAAATCGTAAGAGAAAGTGTTATATTTGAAGGGAATTGAAAAACTGCTCGAAAATGATTTAATGTCTTTTATCTGACTTTCATCGTGAAGATTGGCGCTGTAGTTCAAATTGAGATTATCATTCAAGAAAAGCAAATTATCAAAATTTGCAGAAAAATTAGTGCGTTGCACGCCAGTAAATTTATTGCCTAAATTATCTTTGCCGATTGTGAATTTGGCGGGGAATTTTTTATTATTATCAATCTGGATAATGCTGTGGCCGATTTTACTTCCTGGTTCAATTTTCATTACCGCCTGATTTGATTGCAGGCGATTGATTTGATAGATTCCCTGATTGATGTCATCGATTTTTAAAACATCGCCCTGAGCATTTCCAAAGGCAGTAAATTGCTGCATTTTTTCAATTAGGCGATCTTTGCCGAAAGAAATTTTCTCAACTTTTCCTTCGATAATCTGTAATTCAAAAATTCCACTTTGCAGATTTTGTTTTGGCGCTTTTACTTGCGTTGTAATGTAATTTTTACTTTGATAATAATCGTTAACTTCCTTGATAATATTGGCTAGAGTTTCTGCTTGCATGCATTTGCCGATGAAAGGCGCGACAATTCTTTTTTTGCGGAAATTGGAAAGTGAATTGGCATCGAGCAGATTAATTTCTGTTATCACCACACATTTTATTATCCTGCCTGTAACTAAAGGTTGGGATTTTTTTGCTTCTTCCTCCTTTTTCTTGCGCTCATGTTCTTTTTTTATGCTATCAAACTCGGCATTGCGCTTTTCATCTTCCAGCGTGTTTTGCTGTTGGCGGGTGATCCAATCTTGTTGATTTTGAGCGTTTTGGGCGAAGGACTCTAAATGAAAAACCGGCAATAACAAAATTGTTAAAGCCAGAATTTTAAAGCTAGTAAAAGCTTGGTTTAAATATTTGGTGTTCATTGGAAGCGTGGTGTTAAAAGCAAAAACTCTTGTGAAGCCTTCGGCAGTGGGTTTGTGATTATAGTTTTACTGTCTCGTTAATATTTATTTAATCTTTTCCTAAAAAATCTCGATGTCATGCTGAGCTTGTCGAAGCATGATTCAATATATGGGCTTGAATCATGCTTCGACAAGCTCAGCATGACATCGAGCTATTCTTGATTAAATTCGTCTTTGATAAGTTATTTAACCAAAATATTAATCTGCGCTTTCTCAAAACTTTGCGAGGCAAAATCTTCCATAGCTTTCTTCGCAAGATTATTAGCCAAAACATCTTTTGCTTTTTCAAAAGGTAAAATTTCTGCCGCTCTTTCATCGTCAAGTTTGATTACCACCCATTTTCCATTGGTAGTAAATGGTTTTGAAATTTGGCCTTTTCGTAAAGCTTTGGCTTGTTTTAAAACATCCGCCGGAAGCCCGTCTTCTAAGACAAAACCCAGATCTCCACCTTTTTTAGCAACTTCCCGATCAAGCGATTTTTTCTTAGCCAAAGAAGCAAAAGAGTGGGGTGATTTAATCAAGTTTTGATAAAGCGCTTCCGCTTCTTTTTTGGTTTTAACTGCGATATAGCTGATTCTTAAATCTTTTTTGTTTTTTAGTTTTTCTACGAGTTCGTTATAATTTTTTCTTAAACTATTTTCATCAGTAGCCTCTTTGGCGATAGTGATTAAAAGTTTTTGTTTCAGCAGTTCCGATTCAAAAATTCTTAGCGCTTCCTGATAATCTTTTTCTTTGTCCAAATTCCTTTTTTTGGCCTCTTTGTAAGCAATTTCGTTCAAAATAACTTCCTTGATCACAGCTTCTTTCTGCTCGGAATTCAATTTTTCAAAAGTCAGGCCTTTTAGTTTTTCATTTTTTGAGATCAGTCGACTGAGCTCGAAATTCGCATCCTTCAGCGAAACTTGCCCACCTTTATATTTTGCAACTATTGCGCTTGAGTCAGCTGAAGCGGAATCATGCAGATTTTGGCAAGATGCTAAAAACAGGATTAAAGGTAAGGCTGTTAATAGTTGAAATGATTTTGATTTAGATGTTTTCATGGTTTTGGTTTTAGGTTAAATAAGCTGTTCTCTGAATTTGGAAAATGGATTGCTCGAGACTAAATTAGATCAAGCAATCCAAAATAACTTTAATTAATCCTGATTAACTGGGATTTTTGGGCTTGAGATAAATCATCTAAAGATATGACTTTAATTTCGTTGCTTGCTCGTGAATTACTATCCAAAGAAACATTGGTATTTTCTGGAAGTTTATACATTGCGCCAGTAATTGGATCAACAATTAACATGCCAATTAACCCGCCAAATAAAATATTTCCCCAATACCAACCGCTAATGCTTGGAGATAGAGTATAAGTTTTTGTTTCATAACCATTTTTTTCAAACTTAAGAACATAGTGTGCCTTTGAAAAATAGCCGTTTCCTGAAGCAAGTGAAACAATTGCTGGAGTTCGTCCTGAGTGTATTACAATGCCATCGCTCTTGGTTATGCTGAATTTTGCTTCAGAAGGACTGCTGGTGACACTGACATCATAGTTTGATTTGCTGACAATACTGGCGCAGGAGTTGAGTAACGTAGCAAGAATTAGCAGGATAAGTTTTTTATTCATAATAATTAATTGATTTGGTTTTGTGACTTTTTTTAAGTAAAAACCAGCGTTTTAGCCACAACAAAACATCAACAAGATTATGAAATTAAATTACCGATGAGAGTAAATTCAACGAGTCAAAACGCTTGTGATGAAAACACTGACTGAGCCTTTAAATAAAGGCTGGGGCAAAAAATATTAAAAATACAAAAAAAGCAATATTTTTTTATAAAAGTGTTTCAATTTTGTAAAATCATAGGACGGGTGAGTTTTACTGTTGTTATTTTTATTAGATCATTTGGTTTGTTGTAATTAAGAACTCATCTACGGCAGAAATTTCTGTTTGGTTTAAAGAGATCACTTAATTTTCTTTTTCTTTAATATTTTAAAACAGGCCTAGTTTATCGAAGCAGTCCAGTTTCGAAGTCTTTCATGGTTGCTCCTGATATTTAAAAATAAAAAGGCTCCTTCATTTTTTTGAAGGAGCCTTTTCACTTACAGAGAAATTTGGATGACGTTTCCGCCATCCAAACGGGCAACACGCTTTAGGCGGTTTGCGGGTAGTGGTGGCTCGTTTACATCAAGTAGGGGAATTTTAATTTTATTGCAGTCCCTTTGTTTAATTCGGATTTAATTTCGATTGTGCCGTTTTGTAGTTCGACTAGCTGCTTTACGATAGGTAATCCAAGTCCGAATGAATCGACTTTTCCGGAGTTGGGGTTTTGGATGGTTTGGTATTTTTGAAATGCGTTTTCTACCTGTGGGTCAGTCATGCCAAAACCTTGATCGGAAACTATAATTTGCAGAAAATTATTTTGTGTAACGGAAGTGCCTCCGGGTGCAACACTTCCGCCTGTGGTGACTTGTTTTGCAGAAATTTTTATTTCTGTGTTTTTAGGGCTATATTTAATTGCGTTGGAAATCAGGTTTACTAAAATTTGTCTAATTCGTTTTTCATCAAGTTCTATTGAGAGTAGATCCTCGGAAATATCTACTTTCAAAGAAATATTTCTTCTTAAAGCGTAACTGTAATTTAATTTTACGGATCTTCTTATTGCATCTTTTATATTAATTTTCTTATCAAGATTTACCGAGAAGTTTCCTGTTGTCGCCGAGCCAATATCAAGAAGATCATGTATTAATTCATTCATTTCATAAGCGGCTTGATTAATTTCATTTATATAATCCATGCAGTCATGAAGTGAAGCTTGAGAATTGTTAAATTTTTCCAAGCCATTCATTTCGGAAAGCAAAACATCAGAAAATCCGATGATGGCATTTAATGGATTTTTTAGTTCGTGAGAAATTGCAAATAAGAAATCTGAACTTGAGAAATCAGAACAATTTTTTGCCGCGGAAGGAATCATTGGGATTTAGATTTAAAAATAAATTTTAAAGAATTATTATTTATGGTTATAATAAAATTCTTCTTATACTAGAAGTCAGTGATATAACAACGAGGTTGATAATTTCTTTTGACCAAAAGTTAATCGCAGTTAAATTGTTCTGAATTTAAGAATTAACTGTTTGTTAAAATAAAACAAACAAAAGTGAAAAAGTGTTTTATTTTGAAACAAAAATCATCATGATAAATAATTTGAAAATGTTTTCTATCGGCGTTAACATTGAACAAATCGATTTTTTACCACATACTCATCACGTCCCAAATCACGAATAATTTTTAAATAATTCATTAATCGTGCGGAAAATAATTGGAAAAATAGCCGGAAGGACACTGCAAAGATCAAAGCCATTTGTGCCATCACAAATATCGGTAAGTGGTATAATGCAATCAGATCCTCTTGATTCGCTGCATAGAAAAAGCGACTTTCCAAGTATTGGTGAGTTTGTTACTTCTCATGAAGATAGTTTAAAAAAAGGTATTGGGTTAAAGGGAAAATTCACCTCTGACAAGAAAACTATTGATATTGCTGAAGATATTTTTAGTGGGGCAACGGATCTCGATGAAGGTGGTTCTAATTTTTTCAAAAGAATGGTATTTGCTCAGCCTCAACATACCTCATCAGAAATTAGATCAATTGATGTTTTAATTTCGGATATTGCTGATTTTACGGATTTAAGACGAAAATATGAGAAAGAAAAAATAGCAACTGATGGAAGAGATGTGATGCTTTGTATCGGTGGTCCTGCTGCTGAGAATCAAGTTGTGCTTGCTGGATTAATTCCAAAAATAAGAGAAAGGCTTAACAATATAACTTACATAACCAGAGATTATAAAGAAGCTAACGCCAATCACTCCGCTATGCAATCTCATGCAAGACATGGAGGCGCCTTAAATGCGGATAGTAATTTGACAGGTCATGCCTTATTGCCCTTAATTTTGATGAGAAATTTAATTGGCATAACTCCAGAAGAAGCGCTTGATCCAGATTACAAAAAAATTGATGTGCCTTTCACAATTGATCCAACGAAATTAAGAATTTATTTTGGCAATGAAATCAATTACTGGAAACAGAAATATAGAGAATCTACTGGAAAACTTACTGAGCACGATATTAACAGAATTGAGTCAATGATTTCTCAAGAAATTCTGAAAACTATTGAGGAAGAATCGGGAATTAAAATTAGGGACACTCTGAAAAACCTACCACCCATCTCTAAAAATCACTAAATTTCTTTTAAAAATCTTCAAAAAGATCCAAATAATCCCTTGCAATAAAGGGGGTTTAGCCCACTATTCGCAGAGCTTCACAGCTATTTGAATTCAGTTTTTTTTAAGGAATTGTAGGAAATATTTATGGCTCAACTCTCATTTTTATCAATCGCCCTCAACAAGAAAAAACTTCGTTGTGAGAAATTCTTGGACGAGATGTTGAAAGTCGTTCCTTGGCAGATGCT
>CAIZZE010000061.1 GCA_903937405.1 uncultured Alphaproteobacteria bacterium
AAGTAACAAGGTTGGCTAAAATATTGGCTGATTTTGCGAGAAAATTATGGTAAAAACTGAGGGAATTTTTTTGGATTTGGAAAATCTAAAAATTCTCAGTTGCGTGATGAGGAATTTGTGGGTTGTTCAGAGGTTCCCAAAATGTAGTGCGCGGATTGCATTTTCAAAGTGGCAAAAACGCCCAGGCAAAATTAGTAAGATGCCTTAAAGGTGAAATTTATGATGTGGCTGTAGATTTAAGAAAATCTTCCCCGACATTCGGAAAGTTTTTCGGCATTAATTTATCGTATGATAATAACAACATGCTTTACATTCCGGTTGGTTTCGCTCATGGTTTTTCAGTTTTATCTGCTGATGCGGAAGTTTCTTACAATGTTTCTGCCGAATGGGATAGAGATGCGGAAGGTGGAATTAGATTCGATGATCCTGATCTTAAAATTGACTGGAAAATATCTGATCCAATTGTTTCCGATAAAGACAAGATTTTACCTTTTTTTAAAGATTTAGAAAGCCCATTTTAACTGCAAATATAATATTTAATAATATGGAAAAGATTTTAATCACTGGCTCATCTGGAATGTTGGGCAGTTACATCGCAAGGTCAATTGATAGAACTAAATATGAAGTTTTTTGCCCAAGTAGTGCAGAACTTAATTTGAAAGATCCGGAAGCCATTTCGAAAGCAATTAAAGAAATTGCTCCAAATGTTATTTTACATTTAGCGGCAGAAACCAATGTCGATTTATGCGAAGTTGATGTGCGACATGCAGCAAAAATAAATTGCAAAGCCACAGAAGTTTTGTCAAAAGCAGCAAGCGAAGTTGGAGCTTGGGTTGTTTATATTTCAACTTCTAATGTTTTTGGCGCGCGTAAGAAATTAACTTACAATGAATTGGATTTGCCGGATCCGGAAAATTATTACGGTCGCTCTAAACTTGCCGGTGAGAAAGCGATTGAAAAATATTGTTCCCAAAATTGCTTAATAATCCGCGCTAGCTGGATGATTGGTGGTGGCTTTGCCAAAGATCAAAAATTTGTCGGAAAAATTGTTGGGCAAATTAAAGCTGGTGCGTCAGTATTACGGGCCGTTGATGATAAATATGGAACTGTAACTTTAGCTTCTTCTTTAGCAGCTTTCATCATCCGCTCAATTCCGGAAAGAAAAGTCGGCACTTATCATTTTGCCAGTCAAGGTTTGGTAACTAGATTCGATATTGCAAAAGCCGTGGTTAAATATTTAAATTTTGAAGGAGAGGTTTTGGCGGTGAAATCATCGCAATTTCCACTTTCTGCACCGCGCCCTGATTCCGAAGGAATAGTTTCGGTTTATTTAGATAAAGAAGATGGAATCGGATTATTTGAAGATGATATTAAAAAATATATCTCCGAAGAATTCGTTTAAAAAACATTTTTACAAATCAAGAATATGAATAATAAACAAGATTTTAAGGCTGACCTATTTGCCTCGTTGATAAAACTGAGAGCAGAATTGCGCGCAAAATCAAGCAATCTTAGAGCTAAGATCAAGCAAAAAAGAAGAAAATTTAAAGATAATTTGAGAAGTAGTAAGTTTTGTAAAAAACATTTTAGAAAATTTGCTAATGCTAAAGTAAAAAGAGCGGCAGCGAAAATTTTATTAGAGCAAGACAAAATCAATTATTACACTTGGCAATATCCGGCATTTCCTCAAAAAAATCCGGAAAAATGTTTTATCTGGTTTGTGCCGGATTGGGCCAATGTTTGGGGCGGCGGGCATTATAGTTTATTTCGTTTTGCCAATCATTTTGCTAATCGTGATGGTATAAAAAACATCATCTATATTTTTAATGATACAAGGCGCCGTGATGTTGAAACTATTGAAAAAGAATTAAGAAGTGCAATTCCAAATTGTAAATTAAAAGTTATAATTGATCCAAATATGTTGCCAGAGTGCGATGTAGCTTTTGCTACAACTTGGAAATCTGCTTATGATGTGAAAGCATTTCCTTATGCTAAAACTAAATTTTATTTCATGCAGGATTATGAAAGTCAGTTTTATGCATACGGAACGCGCTCAATGCAGGCTAATAACAGTTATAAATTTGGTTTTTATGGTGTTACAGGTGGCCCATGGTTGCGCCAGAATTTTGAAAGTTATGGAGGAGAAGCGCAAAATTATATTTTCTCAACTGACAAAAATATTTTTTATCCCGTCGATGATGGTAAGGTGAGAGATAAAGTTTCTAAAATTTTCTTTTATGGACGACCTTCAACTGAAAGACGTTGTTTCGAACTTGGAATCGCAGCTCTTGCAGAAATTGCCCGACTTTATCCAGAAGTAGAAATTGTGATTGCAGGATTGCAGCTTGATTCAGAAATGCCATTCAAAGCAACTTTACTTGGAAATTTAAGTCTAAAAGAAACAGGAGATCTTTATCGAACTTGCGATGTTGGTATTGCCTTTTCTGGAACTAATTTATCTTATCTTCCAGTTGAGTTAATGGCTTCAGGTTGTCCGGTTTTAACTAATAACGGACCGCAAACCGAATGGTATTGTAACAATGAAAATTCAATGTTGGTTGATCCAGTTTCTGCTGCGGTTGTTGAAGGATTCAAAAAATTATACAACTCCAAAGAATTACGCCAAACCCTTGTTAATAAAGGTTTAGAAAAATCAGCAAGCACAAGTTGGGAAAAAG
>CAIZZE010000062.1 GCA_903937405.1 uncultured Alphaproteobacteria bacterium
AGGAAACAAGATCTTCCAAACAGACCATCTCAATTTGTTTTGGTTCAAACGACATTTTTTACTAAATTCTTGTTAAAAATCAGACTAATTCACAAAAAACAAATCAGCCAACAGCGCTAGAGAACACTAGCTCTAACCACTCGAGTTCTTAAAGCGCCAGATTCGGATTATGTTTATATCGCTTATAATAAAAATATTTTTCTGGAAGGAAGTTATGTTTTTGAACAAAAAGTTAGTCCTCTAACTTTTGATAATATTGATGACGCTTATGCCACTAATGATTGTTGCGTTACCCATTCATTAACCTCAATTCCGCCATTAAGTTTTGCTGATGGAAACAAGATCACTTTTGATACGATTTCAGGCGGAAGAGCGAATCCTACTTTTACTATTCAAACCCCAAAGCGTCGCGAATTAACTGATGCTGAAATAATTCCTAATTATAATTGTGAAAGCGGCAATCAGCGAACTAATCCTGATTTAAAGAAATCTATTTTGACGGTTGATCCTGATTCATTGGTTAATCTTTCGGTAGTTGAAAATCCCAATAGTGTTTTGGCTATAATGGGTCGTGATGTTAATTCTAATGTTAATCTGATACTTCCTGTTTCTGCTCTTGAAGAAGTAGAAATCCGTTCAATAAAAGATAGTGAATGCAGCATTGATTCAATATTAAGTCTTGATTGCCAAACCTTATCTTCTGCTGGTAGAAGGGCTTTAGAATTTGCTGCGGGAAATTCTACTGATGATTACAATTACTACACAATTGGCGATGATTTTGTGAAGCAGTATGGTTTGCAATCAACAGCTTTAATGCTACAAAATAGTCAGTCAGTTGTTTTGGTTGGAGTAAATGGATCTGAAGTTGCAAAAAACCCTCAGGCATTTTTTTCGGTGCAAGATTTAAGCGCTGACCTTCCGACTTCGCTTCCTACAAATCAGCCATCATCTAAACCAAGTTATCACCCAACTGCCGGCATTTTGATGACAGATTCACCATCTTCACAACCAATCACTCAACCTTCGGCGCAACCAAGCAGAAAACCATTTATCAATCCAAGTGGAATTCCATCATATAAGCCAACTGAGATCCCATCTTTTAATCCAAGATCTCAACCAACAAGTCAGCCAAGCCAAGAACCATCGGCACAATTGACTTCTAATCCAAGCGGGCAGCCAAGTTCTAGACCAACATCTACTCCTTCTTCAAGACCAAGTCATCACCCAATTGCTGGAGATTTAGAAACCTCAAATCCAAGCAGCAGGCCAAGCATTAATCCATCACAATCACCTTCCTTTAAACCGCAGGAAATTCCTAATTTAATTCTTCTTTTAATCAGTCATTACCGCAGCCGCCACAAAATAAGGCTAATAATATTTCCTTCATTCAAAAGCCTGAAGGAATTGCGGTTACTGTAATTGGGGCTGCGGTTTTATTAGGATTGGGTTTGAAATGGATATATTCACGCGGAAAGCCAAAAATTGAGCCGTCATCTAGTGTAGATCCGCAGGAATCGTATCAGGTAGCAAATAAGGAAGAAGAGATTGTAAGAAGATAAGCGAAGTTTTTACCTCCAAGCTCCACCATTATCATTTCCACCATTTTTGCCGCCAGTAATTCCACTGCGGTCTTGTCTCATGTTTTTTAATCTTGCAACATAACCCATATTATTAAAATTTTGAGATCCTTCTGTAGCTGCCGCGACTCCAACTTCGGCACCTTCTTTGGCATGTTTTTTAGCAGCAAGTCGGGCGCGTTTTTGTTTCCAGACAACAGATTTCATTCCTGTCGTATTAAAGGTGTCGGTTGATCCCATTTTATCCACTTCTTCTGAGCGATCATCCCAAACATCTTTTTCGTCGGATTTTTTTTGCTCTTCCGCTTCTAGGCCACCAACTTCCAAATCAAGATCGCGGCGCTTGTTGCTTTTTGGAAAAAAGAACTTTTTTAATTTACCAATAATGCTTTGAACTTCTGGCTTCGCTTCAACTTCTTCTATTTTTTCTTTGGCTGTTTCGCTCTGTTTTTGTTCTTCTTTGGAATCTTTTTTTACAAAACGCTCATCATCATCTTCCTCATTTTTAGGCAAAATATTTTCATCGGGTAAGGTGAAAGAAAGTAGAGGTTTGTATTTTTTTAAAGTGTCGTCAGTCATTTTTTAATGCAGAATAAATCCTTAAATTAAAGCAATTTCTGAAGTTGCGAAATAACTCCAAGCGCCGATGAAATTTTCGCTGCAGCCGTTTTTACATCACAAACGAAAAGCACTTTTTGTCCAGCATGAATTCGGATTTTATTTTTGCTGGAAAAAACAGTTTGCAATAATTTATCGGGATTAGCGAATTTATTATCTTTAAAGCCAATCAAAACTCCTTCCGGATGCGCTTCCACTCTTTCAACGGCAACTTTTTTGCATGACCATTTTAATTTTGCCACTTCCATCAAATTTATAATTTCAGCTGGAATTTTACCAAAACGATCAGTCATTTCATTGATTAAATTTTCCTGATCTTCGTCACTTTTAATTGTCGCAATTTTTTTGTAAAAGCTCATGCGCAAGCTTAAATCTTGCATGTAATCTTCAGGAATGAGTAATGAAATTCCGAGTTTGATTTGAACTGAAAAATCTTCGATAGATCCTGAAACGAGTTCAGGATGACGGCTTGGAGAATTTGGGCCGGAATTTTTTAATTCTTCAATTGTTTCAAGAAGCATTTGCTGGTAAAGCTCAACTCCGGTTTCTTTAACATGGCCAGATTGCTCATCGCCAAGTAAATTGCCGCTGCCGCGAATATCCATATCATGACTGGCGATTGTAAATCCAATTCCCAGCGAATCGAGATTTTGCATAACTTCCAATTTCTTGCGTGAATCCTCCGAGACTTTTTTGCGATTATCGAGCATGAAATATGAATAAGCGCGCACTTTGCCACGCCCTACGCGACCGCGCAGTTGGTAAAGCTGCGCCAAACCAAACATTTCTGGTTTGTAAATAATCATGGTATTGGCATCAGAAATATCGATGCCCGATTCAATAATTGTGGTTGAAATCAGCATGTCGATTTTGCCATCAACAAAATCATTCATGATTTTATCCAAAGTTGACGGCGTCATTTGGCCATGCGCCGAAGTGATTTTAATTTCAGGCAGCAAAATTTTTAAACGCGCTTCCATTTCTTCCAAATCGCGAATGCGCGGAACCACGAAGAAAACGCGCCCGCCGCGATTATGTTCGCGCATCACAGCTTCACGAACAATAACCGAATCATAAGGCATTACAAAATTGCGAACGGCGAGGCGATCAATTGGCGGCGTTGAAATTAAACTTAAATCTTTCACGCCAGTTAGCGACATTTGTAGTGTTCGTGGAATTGGCGTTGCTGAAAGCGTTAAAACGTGAACTTCGTGGCGCAATTCTTTTAATCTTTCTTTTTGGGCCACGCCAAAATGCTGTTCTTCGTCAATAATCACCAAACCTAAATTTTTAAACTTAATGGTTTTTTGTAAAAGCGCGTGCGTTCCAATCACAACGTGAACGCCGCCCATTTCTAAATCTTGTTTAACTTTTTTGGCATCAGAAGCGTTTACCAATCGTGAAAGTTGCGCCACTTTAATTTTTGTACCTTCAAATCTTTTGGCGAAATTTTTATAATGTTGACGCACCAAAAGTGTGGTTGGCGCAATAATCGCAATTTGCGCCGGATTGTGAGATCCTGCAACTATAGCGGCGGCGCGCAGTGCAACTTCAGTTTTTCCAAAACCGACATCACCGCAAATCAAACGATCCATTGGGGAACCTTTTTGCAAATCTTCTTCCATTTCATCAATTGCTTTGGCCTGATCTTCAGTTTCTACAAAGCCAAAACGTGATTTAAATTCATCGTAAAAATGCTGTTCGGCAATATAAATTGGCGCTTTTTTAACATGGCGCGCAGCGGCGATTTTGAGCAATTCTTCGGCGGCAACTTTAATTCTTTTGCGAACTTTTTCTTTGCGATTTTTCCACGCCGCAACTCCCAAACGATCAAGCTGAATCAGCGGATTATCCGCGCCGTAACGCGTGATTAAATTTATATCATCTACAGGAACAAAAAGTGTGTCATTGCCGCCATACAAAATTTTAATCATGTCGGTTTTAATCCCGCCAGCAGCAATTGTATGAATGCCGTCGAATTTACCAATTCCATGATCGCGATGCACAACAAGTTCGCCTAAATTGATGCTTAAACCTTCTTCAATTAATCGCTGTGATGCGGCTTTGGAATTTTTTTTGCGGATAATTTTTTCACCAAAAATTGCCTGCTCGCCAACCAGCATAAAATCTGATGTATAAAAACCAAAATGCAGAGGCAAAACAACAGTTGGACACTTAAAATTATAATCCAAAAAAATCTTAGAAATTCGATCACGAAAAGCCTCGGTCAAACACGCAATGACCAGCCCTCTTTGAAAAAGAGGGTGGCGCGCAGCGCCGGGTGATTCTTTCGAAGTAAGTAAGTTTAAATCCTCCGACTTCGCCTTCGGCTCAGTCACCTCCTTTTTCAAAGGAGGCAGGGCTGCGAATTCTTTTAAAAGATCAACAGGATCTTTTTGGTTAGTGCGTCCAGCAAGTGCAAAATCTGGAACTGGTTTGATTTCTAAATCTAAAATGCGCTGGTTTTTTTCGTTGGTATCAAACTGGTTAAATTGAATTGCGATCGTTTCCTCAATATTTTTTTTGAATTCACTTTCCGAAAAATAAAGCAATTCCGGTGCAATTGGATTGTAAATTGAACCATCGCGAATTTTCATTTCGGCAACGCGCGATTTGTAATATTCTAAAATCAATTCGCTGCGATGATGGGCAAAATTAAAAACTTTTTCACTGAAAAAACTCACAGGCTTTTGCAAATAGTCAAAAAGACCTAACAAATTTTCTTCATAAAAAAACGGCAACCAATGTTCCATGCCGCTGTATGTACGCATGTCGGAAATTGCGCTGTAAAGCTGGTCGTCAATTGATGCGCCAAAAGCGGTGCGATATTTTTGGCGGAAATTTTCCACCGTTTTTTTGCTCATTATAACTTCAGAAGCGGGTAAAATTTCTAAAGATTTTACTGATTCCTGCGTGATTTGTGTAATCGGATCAAAAACTTTTATCGATTCAACTTCATTGCCAAAAAAATCAACGCGATAACCAATTAAATCTGCCGCTTGTTGCATTACGATATCAACAATGCCACCGCGCACCGCAAAATCGCCGACATTATTGGCGCAAACTTCGCGATTGTAACCTTTAGCAGTTAAAAATTCAGCAATTTCGGGAAGCGAAATTTTGCTGCCAATTTGTAAATAAATTCCCAAATCCTTGATTTGAGAAGGTGCAACAGTTTTTTGCAAAAGTGCGTTTATAGAAGTGATGATAAAAAATTTCTGACCTTCTTTGCGTGTGGCAAGGCGATAAAGAGTTTTAATTCTGTTCGCCAAAATCAAATGTTTCGGCGAGGCGCGATCAAAGGGCAAACAATCCCAAGCGTAAAAATTTAAAACCTCAAGATTGGGCGCGAAGAAATTAATTTGTTTATGAATTATTTCCATTTCCGCGTCATTGCTGGCGATGAAAACAAAATCGGAATCAGAAAAATTCCGCGAAATCTCCGCCGCCAAAAAGCCGTGAGCATCTTCGGGGGTTTTGATTAGGATTGAGGATTCGTTGAGATGGGATAATTTTGTTTTGTAGTTCATTTTGATTATATGTTTGTAGCTATGTTATAGATCCTGAAACAAGTTCAGGATGATGGAAAGTGAAAAAGTGAGGAGAGTAAATCTTCACAAATAATCCGTCATCCTGAACTTGTTTCAGGATGATGCGGAGAGGGAGTTGAGTTTAAAAAAACACATCCCACATCGTCATCCTGAACTTGTTTCAGGATCTATTTCCCCCAAAATTCCGCACTTAAATCTTTCAATTCCGGATTAGTCGTTTTTATCAAATTAAACTTCCAATCTCGATGCCATTTTTTTAACTGTTTTTCTCGCTCAATAGCTTCATGCATTACTTCAAATTCTTCATAATAAACTAAATATTTGCATGAATATTTCTTAGAAAATTCACAACCTTCATTATTTTTATGTTGAAGAATTCTTCCAGCAAGATTGCTAGTTACTCCGATATAAAGAACGGTTTTTGAGTAATTAGTTATGATATAAACATAGCCTTTTTTCATGGGTTTTTGGTTTGGTGTTTTTCATTTTGTTCGAGTGGTTGACAGATCCTGAAACAAGTTCAGGATGACGATGTGTGGTGTTTGTTTTCAAGCTTCACTACCTCTCCGCGTCATCCTATACCTCTCCCGCCTCATCCTATTTCTCCGCGTCATCCTATACCTCTCCCGCCTCATCCTATTTCTCCGCATCATCCTGTACCTCTCCGCGTCATCCTGAACTTGTTTCAGGATCTATTTTTAAACTCTCTCCACACTAAAATAAGCATCACTCTCATTTAAACTCGGTGGTAAAACGGGGATTTTGTGGCTTTTGGCGACTTGTAGAAAGATGTTGATTTTGTCAGTATTATCGATTTCTAAGTTGATTGAAGCGGTTAAAAACTCTGGCAAATAATGCGCTTTCAAAAATGCAGTTTGATATGAAATCAGCGCATAAGCCGCGGCGTGTGATTTGTTAAAACCGTAACCGGCAAATTTATCAACGAGGTCAAAAATTTCTCCCGCTTGTCTTTCCGGCACGCCATTTTTCATTGCGCCTTCGGTGAAAATTGTGCGTTGTTGATCCATTTCTTCTTTGATTTTTTTACCCATAGCGCGACGCAGTAAATCTGCGGCTCCAAGGCTGTAACCGGCGAGAACTTTGGCAATTTCCATTACTTGTTCTTGATAAACAATTACGCCGTAAGTTTCTTTCAAAGTTGGTTCTAAAAGCGGGTGAGGGTAATTGATTTTTTCTTGGCCGTGTTTGCGGCGAATGTAAGTTGGAATATTATCCATCGGGCCCGGACGATAAAGCGAAATAAGGGCGATAATATCTTCGATTTTATCTGCTTTCATTTGGCGCAGAACCGATCTCATTCCCGAAGACTCGATTTGGAAAACGCCGATGGAATCGCCAGTAGCAAGCATTCTGAAAGTTTCTGGATCGTCAAGTTTGAGGTTGGAAATATCAATTTTAATGCCGCGAGTTTTTTCAATTAATTTTACGGTTTCAAAAATTGTGGTTAGAGTTTTAAGTCCTAAAAAGTCGAATTTCACCAATCCTGCCGCTTCGGCATATTTCATTGAATAGCCAACTGCCGGCATTTCTGAGCCTTGATCATTATAAAGTGCGCAAATTTCGGTAAGTGGCTTGTCGCCAATAACCACGCCCGCTGCATGAGTTGAAGCGTGGCGATTTAGGCCTTCGAGTTTTAAAGCAATATCAACTAACTTTGTCACTTGCGGATCTTCACGAATCGCTTGCTGCAAGTCTTTATCCATCTCAATAGCTTTTTCCAAAGTCACGGCTTCGATGGCATTAAAAGGAATTAGTTTGCAAATTCGATCAACTTGATTGTAAGGCATTTGCAACACGCGGCCCACGTCTTTCAACACTGCGCGCGCTTGTAATTTTCCGAAAGTTATGATTTGAGCAACATAATCTTTGCCATATTTTTTCTGCACATAATCAATTACTTCGTCACGCCGCGATTGGCAAAAATCGATATCAAAATCGGGCATTGAAACGCGATCAGGATTTAAAAATCTTTCAAAAAGAAGGCCAAAACGAATTGGATCAAGATCAGTAATTTGCAGCGACCAAGCGATAATTGAGCCAGCTCCTGAACCGCGTCCCGGGCCTACGGGAATTAAATTGCTTTTGGCCCATTTTATAAAATCGGATACAATTAAAAAATATCCAGAAAAATTCATTTTGATGATAACCGAAAGCTCAAAGTCGAGACGTGCCAAATATTCTTTTTCGATTTTTTTTTGTTTTTCAATTGAAGTTTCTTCCAACTCAAACTTGCGCGCCAGCCTTATTTTTAAGCCTTCAAGCGATTGAATTTTTAATTCATCAGCTTCGTTAAAACTTTCTTCAGTGCTAAATTTTGGTAAAGTTGGCGGGCGTTCAAAAGCCATTGTATGGCATTTTTTGGCGATATTTACTGTATTTTCAATTGCTTCAGGAATGTCGCTAAATAAGGCTTCAAGCTCTTCTTGGGTTTTAAAATATTGTTCGGGCGAAAGTTTTTCGCGATCAGCAGCATGAAAAACTTTGCCTTCGCCAATGCAAGTTAAAATATCTTGCGCTTCTTGCATTTCGCGGCTGATAAAATAAACGTCATTAGTTGCAACCAATGGCAGATTGTGTTTGAAAGCTAATTCGATGAATTTTTCTTCTAATCTTTCTTCATTTTTAGTGCCGTGACGCGTGATTTCGATGTAGAAATTTTGCGGAAAAATTTGAGAAAATTCTGTAATTAATTCATTTAGTTTTTGATCTTGCGAATCGAGCAAAAGCTTGCCCATAAAGCCTTCAACGCCACCAGAAAGAGCGATTAATCCTGCGGATTTTTCTTTTAACAAATCGTAAGAAATATGCGGCGCTAAACCATTTTCACGGTTTAAATAAGAGTGACTAACCAAATACATCAGGTTTTTGTAGCCTTCGTCACTTTGGGCGATTAAAGGCAATTTGGCGAAAGATTTTTCAATATCTAAATTAGAAAGACTTTTGCGATTTGGATCGTCAAATCTAACTAACATTTCGCAGCCTAAAATCGGCTGAATTCCAGATTTTTTACAAGTAGAAGAAAACTCCAAAGCGGCAAAAAGATTTTGGCAATCGGTAATGCCGAGAGCCGGCAATTTATAAGCTTTTGCGCGGTCGACAATTTCAGAAATTTTAATCGCGCCTTTGCAAAGCGAGAAGGTTGTGTGATTGCGTAAAGGGATGAACATTTTTTTGAAGAAAGACTCGGGAAAATTGAGGACGAAATATCGGGTTTTATTAAGGAAAGTGCAATCGATTTTTTGGATATTTAAAAATCGGAGTTTTTTTAAAGTTCACGCTAGATCCTAAAAACAAGTTCAGGATGACGGAGTTTTTTTTGGGCTCTTTCCCCCACATCGTCATCCTTAAGCTCTTTTCTCCCGCATCGTCATCCTTAAGCTCTTTTCTCCCGCATCGTCATCCTTAAGCTCTTTTCTCCCGCATCGTCATCCTGAACTTGTTTCAGGATCTATTCATATTACCAACTTTGTAAAATCTTATTTGCATCGCTATCTTTAACCAACTCCATCTTTTTTAAAAATTCTGTAACATCATTTTCCTTCGGATAAGTAAAATAATTTCCAACTCCAACTTGCTTCAACTTTTCAAGTTTTTCACCAGCTTCAATTTTCTTCAGCGCCTCAACAATCAAGCCAAAAGAATTATGATAAATCTGATTAATATTTAAAACTAACGACTGATCCCAATTGATCTTGCTTTCGGCAAATCCCACAACATCGCCAGTATCAATCGTGTCGTCTAAAATATAATGCAAAGTTGCGCCCAGCTTTTTTTCGCCATTTAAAATTCCCCAAAAACTCGCCATTACACCGCGATAATCGGGCAATTTTCCGGAATGCAAATTCAAAACCCCAAAGCGCGGAATATTTATTAAATCGCTTTTAAAAATTTGTCCGAAGCGAATTGATAAAATCAAATCCGGTGCAAATTCTTGGAAGTCGAAAATGGCTTCTTGGGAATTAACATTGGCGTAAGTTATAGTTTTTTTATCCTGATAAAATTCTTCAACACCAGTTTGCTCAACTTTTTTCATCACCAATAATTGCGCTGGCAAACTTTCCGTTTTTCCAACTTGTTTTGATAAAATAATTTTTGTTTGGTGATTTTTTAAAACGTCAGAAAGCAGATTTAGAGCAGTTGCGGAGTGAATATCGCTATTTAAAAAAAGTAAAATTTTCATAATTTTTTTATCTATTTCCGTCATCCTGAACTTGTTTCAGGATCTAATGCGGTAAGTTAATGTGCAGAAGACGTGGTAGTTTATGAATAGATCCTGAAACAAGTTCAGGATGACGGAGTGGGTGTTAAGTGAATTCCAGATAATGATACTCAAGACACAAAAAAACCTCTTCAAAAAAATTTGAAGAGGTTTTTTAAAAATTCTAAGTGTCGGGAGCCACCACCACGCAAACCCGGCGTGTCGTTTCCTATTCCCCGTGAGGGTTTTGTATTCGGAACGACTCCCGACGAAAGACATAATTTTTAACTAATTTTGTTTGGCAAGTAGTTTTTTTAAGAAAGCTAAAATTTCTTTTAAATTTTTTTTTAGATCAGTATTGTTTTGCGGCTGGTTTTAGCGACCTAGAAGCTTGTGCTGAGGTTAATATCAGCAAATCGACATTGTATAATTTTCAAAACTCTAACCCGAGTTTTATGGATAGAAAAACGATGCTGCGAGACTAGCTTTTAATCATATGAGTGACCAAAAGAAAAGCTAAGCTCTGGTTTTGTTATCAGTAGAATTTGCTAAATTCTTTTCCTTAGCAATTCGGTAATAGATTATTTTCGCGCAATAACAACCAATCGAAACTCTGAATATAATGGAAAAGTTAATGAAAGACTCCCCGCTAAAAATCGAGGTTTTCATCATCAGTGGAGCAATTGCCCAGAAAAATATGTAAGCCGACATGTGATAAATAAAAACCCCAACTATTGAAGATACAAATCCAGCAATGGTACGTAATTTTCTAGAGCGACGAGTCCATATCGCAATCAGAAGGGGGTGTATAGTTACAAACATTCCAGCGGTGACGGATATTAAATAGGCTGGACTCCTCGCCCCTAAATCAGTACTGCCAGTTGATAAATAATAGGCTGTATACTCGTAAAGAAAGCTGATTAGGAAAGCTGGAATAATAGCCAAAATTGATACGGTGATTTTGACGACAATGCCAAAAAACGATTTAATCTTCATAAGATTGATAAGGAAAAAGTTTCAGAGGGCTGATTTTAATACGCCGAGTGAAAAATAAAAGAAAGTAGAAGTGCCACTTTGAATTTGTTTCACCGCTCCAATCCCTAAGGAATGAAACAGTGAAACATCAAAAAAATTCTAGCCAAGACGTTAAGTTTTGTTAAGTTTTGGCTCCTTACTTTTCTTCATAATTCTATTAACAGAAGAAAGGCTGATTCCAGTTTCAAAAGCGATTTCTCTTTGGGTTAAACCATCGCCAGATAGTTCTACAACCCTTTTTATCTCCAAGTCTTCGAGCTCAGAAATTACCCAGTTTGCGTTGTTGCCATTCAACTCAAGCCTAACCTCAAAAGCTTCAGCCTCTTCACCAGCAAAGCCGCGCGATTTTTCAAAATGAATTTCAACCCAAATCCGTCATTAGAAAAAAATCCACACAAAAAGTCGTTCAATTTTTCTCTATTTCTTAGACCAATTTCCTTCTTCACGAAGGTTCAAAAATTGAGTTGAAACGAATTGGTTTTTGGAAGTTGGTGGATTCTTCCCAGAGGTTGGTGATCCAGCCTCGTTTTTGCATTGAGGCTGCTAGAGTTAAGATTCTCTTTTTACCAT
>CAIZZE010000063.1 GCA_903937405.1 uncultured Alphaproteobacteria bacterium
AGAATCCACCAACTTCCAAAAACCAATTCGTTTCAACTCAATTTTTGAACCTTCGTGAAGAAGGAAATTGGCCTAAGAAATAGAGAAAAATTGAACGACTTTTTGTGTGGATTTTTTTCTAATGACGGATTTGGGTTTAATTAATTTTTTTAACTTCTTTAAATATTCAGAATTCTTCAAAGGATCAACAGTTCCAATCGAAAGTGAAACGCCATGCATTACAATTGGATAAAGCTCTTTAATTTTGGCAAGATTAGCTTTGGGATTGCCACCACTTTCCATAAAGTTTTCTGAGATAATCTCAAACCAGTCAACTTTCGGCTTGTTGGCAAAAATATATTCGTAATGTGTTGAGCGCAAACCAAGGCCAAATTTGGCCTGTATTGGTATTTTTTTATGCTTCATAAAACAAAACAACAGAAGGAAAATTTTTGCCTTCTGTTGTCTTTTAAGTTTATTTTATTTGTCTTGAGTGCTGCAAGAGCCTTTTCCTTTACAAGAATTTTTGCCTTTGCAAGCGTGTTTTTCTGTGCCATCAGCTGTTTTGTGCAGTTAGCTTTTTTCTGCACTCATTTTGTCTTTGCCATTGCAAGACGATTTTGCCTCACTGGCGGCAAAAGAATTTCCAGCAGTTAAAATGCTAGCGGCGAAAAGACCAGCTAAAGCAGCGTTGGTAAGTTTTTTAGAATTTGACATATTTTTTTGATTTAGTTTTTAATAATTTAGTAGTGCGAATTTTGCCCTACACCATCGAATTCGTGATATTTTTAGCTTTGGTTACAGGTTGTGTAAAAATATTTTTCGATAGTGCGTCTAAGCATCTAAATAAAAGGGTTGGCAAATATACCAAAAACCTTTGAAATTGGGTATTAGATCCTGAAACAAGTTCAGGATGACGACCTCTGGAAAGATCTTCCCACATCGTCATCCTGAACTTGTTTCAGGATCTAATACCCAATTTCAAAGGTTTTGACATATACTAAACTAAAAATAATTATTTTTCTTCGCGTCAATAATAACATTTAAGCAAAATATATATGACAACATCTTTTTACGTTGGTTTACTCGGATTAATCCTGATTTTTTTGTCAGTAAAAATTATCCAAAACAGAAGATTTGCCAAAATATCATTGGGCGATGATGGCAATAGCTTGCTGCAAAGCAAAATTCGTGCTCATGGAAACTTTATTGAATATGCGCCTATTTTTTTAATCATGTTAATATCGGTCGAAATTGGTGGACTAAATAAATATTTTATTCATCTATTTGGAATAATATTTACTATCGGACGCATTTCCCATGCTTACGGAATGATGATATCTGAGATAAGAAGTAAAGATTTTCTTTTCCGACAAATAGGCATGTTTTGTACATTCTTTTGTTTAGGCATTTTGGCTTTGATTTTATTAATTCAGTTTATAAATAATTAACATTAAATTCACAAAAATATGAAAAAAATAATTCAGTTCTTTTTGTTATTCGCTCTACAGTCATGCATGATTGGAGCTGGCGAAAATTCAAAAATAGAAGCTAATAAAGACAGCTATTTTCCTAAAATAACCGGAATTGATCTTGATGGTAAAAAACAAGAACTTCCCGCTGCTTTTAAAAATAAATTTAACTTAGTAATTGTTGCATTTAAACGCGAACAGCAAGCAGAAGTTGACACTTGGATTAAAGCGATAGAGCCAATCTTAAAAGAAAATTCAAATTTAAGTTTTTACGAAATTCCTTTAATCTACGAAATTTCAGCTATTGGTAGAATGTGGGTTAATAACGGTATGCGCTTCGGAATTCCTGATGAAGTTGCAAGAAAACGCACTATCACAGTTTACACCAATCGGGAAGAATTTTTCAGAATCACCAATATGAAAGAAGATAATATTTACGCTTTGTTGATCGATGCTAATGGAAAAATTTTATGGAAAGTGGAAGGCGTTGCTAACAAATCTAATATTGCAGCTGTAAAAAAGATTATTTAATTGGGAAAAGTAAGAGATGATAACTCATCATCTCTTGCTTTTTAACCGCATTATTTCTTCAAATCAAAACGATCTGCATTCATAACTTTTGTCCAGGCTTTCACAAAATCTTTGACGAACTTTTCTTTTCCGTCATTAGCCGCATAAACCTCAGCAATCGCCCGAAGTTCAGAGCTTGAACCAAAGACTAAATCAACCGAAGTTGCCTTCCATTTAACTTCGCCGGTTTTTCTGTCACGAGCTTCATAGACTCCTTCCAACTGATCAGATTTTTTCCACTCAACTGACATATCAAGTAAGTTAACAAAAAAATCATTGGTAAGTGCGCCAGTTTTTTTGGTGAAAATTCCAAATTCAGAATTATCTGAATTTGCTTCTAAAACTCTCATGCCGCCAATAAGAGCAGTCATTTCTGGTACTCTTAAATCAAGCAAATAAGCGCGATCAATTAAGGCATTAATCGGTGAAACTTTTGCATCTTTGTCGTAATAGTTTCTAAAGCCGTCAGCTTTAGGTTCTAAAACTGTGAATGATTTAACATCGGTTTGAGCTTGATTTGCATCACCTCGTCCAACTTGGAAAGGAACTTTTATATTAACGCCGGCATTGTGCGCCGCTTTTTCAATCGCGGCATTTCCGCCAAGAACAATAACGTCAGCAAGAGAAACTTTTTTGCCGCCAGTTAAAGTTTTATTAAAATCATTTTGGATTTTTTCTAAAACATTGAGCGCTTTAGCTAATTCTTGCGGATTATTAACTTGCCAATCTTTTTGCGGCTCTAAGCGAACGCGCGCGCCATTTGCTCCGCCACGCATGTCGGTAATGCGAAAAGATGCAGCAGAAGCCCAAGCGGTTTTAACCAGATCAGAAGTGCTTAATCCAGATTTTAGAATTTTGGTTTTAAGGTTTTCAATTTCTGAAGCATTTATTAACGCATGTTTAACTTCAGGAATTGGATCTTGCCAAATCAAAACTTCTTTTGGCGCATCTTTGCCAACATATCTAGCTCTTGGCCCCATATCGCGGTGAGTTAATTTAAACCAAGCCTGCGCAAAAGCTTTTTCAAATTCTTTTGGATTTTCCAAAAAGCGCTTGGCAATTTCGTGATATTTTGGATCTTCTTTTAGCGACAAATCAGTTGTAAGCATAATTGGCGCATGTTTTTTTGAAGAATCATGAGCATCAGGAACGGTATTTGCAGCTTGATTTTTTTCAGGAATCCACTGAATTGCGCCAGCCGGACTTCTGGTTTGAACCCAGTTGTAAGCAAATAAATTTTTCAAATAATTCATTGTCCATTTTGTTGGATTATCATTCCAAGCGCCTTCCAAACCGCTAGTTACGGCATCAACACCTTTGCCGGTGCCGCATTTATTTTTCCAACCAAAACCTTGAGCTTCTATTCCGTTTTCAGCAGGAGCCACGCCAATGCATTTTTCAACTTTATGTGCGCCGTGGTTTTTGCCGAAAGTGTGTCCACCTGCAATTAAAGCGACGGTTTCTTCGTCATTCATTGCCATATTGCCGAAGGTTTCGCGAATATGTGCCGCCGCTGAAATTGGATCGCCATTAGCGTTTGGCCCTTCAGGATTTACATAAATCAAACCCATTGTTGTTGCGGCAAGATTTTTTAATAACTTGCCATTTTTATCAAAACGATCAGACGCCATAAATTTATTTTCCGGTCCCCAATAAACTAAATCAGGCTCGAAATCATCAGCTCTTCCGCCGGCGAATCCCAAGGTTTTAAAGCCCATTGATTCAAGAGCGACATTGCCAGAAAGCACCATCAAATCAGCCCAAGAAAGTTGGCTGCCATATTTTTGTTTAACCGGCCAAAGCAAACGTCTGGCTTTATCTAAACTGGCATTATCGGGCCAGCTGTTAAGTGGTTCAAAGCGTTGTTGACCGCCACCAGCGCCACCGCGCCCATCTTCCATTCTGTAGGTTCCGGCGCTATGCCACGCCATACGAATAAAGAATGGGCCGTAATTTCCATAATCTGCTGGCCACCAATCTTGCGATGTCATCATTACTTTTTTGATATCTTTTTTAAGAGCCTCAATGTCGATTTTAGAAAATTCTTTGGCGTAATTATAGTTACTTCCATAAGGATTTGACTCATCAGCCTGAGCACGAAGAGGAGATAAATTTATTTTGTTTGGCCACCAAAATTCATTTGGTTTTGCTTCAAAATTAATTTGATGAGGAGGATGTGGATGATGTGGACGTGGAGGATGTTCTGGAGCCGAACATCCTGCAATTGAAAGGGAGGTGATTAAGAGAAATTTATTTATTTTCATGAGTAATAATTTTGATAATTGGATGATGTGATGAAATTTCAAAAACAAAAATAACTGAGAAAGATATAAGTAAAATATAAATTAATTATTAACTTTAAATTTGCTCTATTTATGGACTAAAATAGCGCTCTCATTGAGTAACGCAGCCCATTTAGTCATCTCATAAAAATCTTTTTTCGCTGTAAAAGATTTTTATTTGTTGGATCTTCAATTAAATTTTCACGCAATTCATAAACTTCTTTATTTCTTCTTTCTTCTATTTCTTAGGTTGAACATTTGAAAGCCCACCATCCACGCCTAAAACTTGCGCCGTAATCCAACTTGATTTTTCATCCAAGAAAAATTCTACCGCTCTTGCCACTTCGCTTGGCTCACCAATTCTGCCCAAAGCATGCATGCCTTGAGAAAATTTTAAACTGGCTTCGTTGCTGGTAATTTTTTGAGTTAATTTGGTTTTGGTTAATCCGGGTGCAACCACGTTAAAGCGTAAATTCTGTCCAGCATAAGTTGCAGCAGCTGACTTGGCTAAAGAAATAACTCCACCTTTCGCCGCAGCAATAGCTTCATGATTTGCCAAGCCTTGCATTGCAGCAGCTGAAGAAAGTAAAACCACACTTCCGCTAGATTCAGCACTACTTTCTAACCAAAGGGCGTTGTCGGTTATACCGGCGATTGGAGAAGCTTTTGTTAAACTTTGAGCAGCGGCGATTTTGGATTTTTTGACCAGGCCAGTAGCTCCCATAACTCCAGCGATCAAAATTCCGATGATTACGATAACAGCGGAAAGTTCGATTAGGGTGAAGGCACGCGCAGATTTTTTACTAGAGAATATTTTTTTACCCATTCATAAAGACGAAATTTAAAGAGGTTTAAAATTTTTATCTCTAGTAAAAATGCAAGGAATTAATTCCATTTTTTCTTAAGAAAAAATCTTTAAAGAAAAATGAGATAATTAATCCTTTTTCCCCGAAGAAATTTTTCTACCAACAGTCGTGATAACTGGTTTTTCGCCAGTTCTTACCGGCCTTTCTCTATTAGATTTTTCAGGTCTTTCTTTTTCTTCTCTTCTTTCATCTCTTGCCGGTTTTGGATTTTGGGCATGAGGTTTATGATGAGGCTTAGAATGTGGTTTATGTTGCGGTTTTTCTCTGTGTTTTGGCTCTTCTTTTTTTACATGTTGCGGTTTTGCAACTGCTTTTTTTGGCTTAAATAAATCAGTTATGAAACTGAAAATACCACTTTTTTTCTTCGGCTTTGCCTGCTGATTTTCTCTGCGCTGTGGTTGTTTTTTATTATCTCTTTTTTCCATGTTATTTTTTTCCTTATATTTTTGATTTGAATTAGTTTTTTCTTCTCTTTTTTCCTGATGCGCTGGCTTTGTTTTCCCAGAAAAAGGATGCGAATCATCAACCGGAATTTTGTAGTTAATCGCTTTTTCTACCGCTAATAAAAGCGTGTCATCATGCGGATCACAAAATGAAATCGCAATTCCTTGCCTTCCGGCGCGCGCCGTACGACCAATTCTGTGAACATAACTTTCCGGATCAGACGGAATGTCATAATTTATCACATGGCTGATTGCAGGAATATCAATGCCTCGCGCCGCAATATCAGTTGCCGCCAAAACTCTGATTTTTCCTTCACGGAAATTTATCAAAGCCTTTTCGCGCGCTTCTTGCGATTTATCGCCGTGAATTGCCGCAACTGAAACTGAGTTTCTTTCCAGATAATCAACAACGTCGTCGGCACCATGTTTGGTGCGCGAAAACACGATTACGCTGGTCGCATCTTTTTGTTTTAAAATATGGCGAAGCAGCGACAATTTGTCGCGTCTTTCCACAAAATAAATTTTCTGGTCGATGCGCTCAACCGTGGTAGATTGTGGTGTAATTTCAATTCTGATCGGCTCATGCAAAATCGATTTTGCTAAATCAGTAATCGCTGCCGGCATTGTTGCCGAAAAGAAAAGAGTTTGTTTTTTTTGGGTAATTTTGGCGATAACTTTTTTGATGTCATTGATGAAACCCATGTCGAGCATACGATCTGCTTCATCCAAAACCAACACTTCAACTTGCATAAAACGAATGTGGCCTTGATTAGTTAAATCAAGCAAACGTCCCGGAGTTGCAATTAAAATATCAACGCCGCGTTGCAAAGCTGCGATTTGTGGACGATCAGGAACGCCGCCATAAACCAAAGCCGTTTTCAAGTTTAAATCCTTGCTATAAGCTTCAACATTTTCAGCAATTTGCGAAGCCAATTCACGAGTTGGACTTAAAATTAAAGCGCGAACGCAACCACTTTTTACCGAAGTTCCGCTTTTGGCTAAATTATGAAGAATAGGAAGTGAAAATGCTGCCGTTTTTCCGGTTCCAGTTTGGGCAATTCCTAAAATATCTTTGCCATCTAAAACTGGTGGAATAGCTTGGAGCTGTATTGGTGTTGGAGTTGTATAACCTTTTACTTCAAGAGCGGCCAGAATTTTTGGATTTAAATGAAGATTTTTGAAAGATGTCATTGGTAAAATATCGTTAAAAGAAACTAGTGAATCGCATTACATACAAAAAGATTTCTAAATACTAACACTCATTTCAAAAAGAATTTTTAAAAATTAGTTAAGAGTTGGTTCTATTTAAAACAATCGAAACCAAAAAACTTGCATTTGGTGCGGGGAATTTTCAATTAAGTAAAAGCAAGTTTTCAGAAAGCCAATTTATTTAATTTTTTATGAAAAAAATAATCGCTGCTTTTCTTTTCATCACCTGTCTTCTTTCCATCAATATTGCAATCGCCTCTTCTGGCAAAAATAAATTGACCAAAAATTATAATGGCAAAATTGACTCAGTTGGATTTTCGTTAAAACTGCCGCCAGATTATATGGTTGAAAGCGGAAATGGTTTTATCGATGCCACTCAATTTTCTAAAGAAACATTAATTAATGGTGTAAAATTCACCAAACAAAATGGCACAAATCAAGCAATGATAACGGTTGAAGCTGCATCAATTCCCGATGAAGCAAAATGCGATGTTCGATATTTTCAAAGTTTTTTAGGAAAGGCAGAAATTGAATCAACTGATGATGATGTTTTATATAGTTCAACAATTTCAGAAAATGGCATCAACAATAAATATGCCAAAGAAAAAATCTGGGCAATTGCCAATTCAAAACCTTGTGTTGCGGTGCGTTATTTTTATATCACCGAACCTGAAGTTGTTGGCGGAATGATTAGTTATGAAGAAAAAAACCTGCTCAATAGTTTTGATGCAATTAGGCATTCTTTGGTGATTAAGTAGTTAATTTTTCAAAAGATCGGGACGATTTTTTTTAGTAATTTCAATCGCTTTTTCTTTGCGCCATTCATTAATTTTTTTATGATGACCCGAAGTTAAAACTTCCGGAACTTCACGCCCGCGCCATTTTGCTGGCCTGGTAAAATGCGGATATTCAAGCAAATTTTCATATTCTAAATTTTCTTTTGAGCCAAAAGATTCTTCGACTAAAGATTCATCAGCGCCAAGAACGCCTTCAACATTACGCAGCACTGCATCAATAACGATAAAAGCTGCAAGTTCGCCGCCGCTTAAAACATAATCGCCGATAGAAATTTCTTCGATTACAAATTCGTCGAGAACGCGCTGATCCACGCCTTCATAGCGTCCACAAAGTAAAATTATTTCTTTTTCTTGCGCTAATTCACGAGCTTTTTTTTGAGTTAAAGTTTTTCCGCGTGGCGATAAATAGAAAATTTTTGATTCTGGTTTAAGATTTTTTTCAATTGCATCGGCTAAAATATCAGCTTTTAAAACCATTCCAGCACCTCCGCCGTAAGGAGTGTCGTCAACAGTTTTTCTTTCATCTTTAGCAAAATCGCGAATGTTAATTGCTTCAAGAGACCATAATTTTTTTTCCAAAGCAGCGCCTGTAACTGAAGCAGAAAGCGGTCCGGGAAATAATTCGGGGAATAATGTGAGAATTTTAAAATTGATCATGAAAAAACTTTCTTCAAAGCATTAACTGCTTTTTTCATATTCTCTTCATTATGAATCAGAGAAAATCTTACAAAACCTTCGCCATTATCGCCAAATGAACTTCCCGGCGACATTACAACACCAGTTTCTGCAATCATTTTTTTGCAAAATTCAAAAGAAGTTAAGTTAGAAAATTGTGTCGGCAATTTTGTCCAAATAAACATGCTGGCTTTAGGTTTTTCAACGTGCCAGCCCAATTCTTTTTGCAAAAGATCAACCAAAAACTCACCGCGTGATTTATATTTTTGTCTCAACTCTTTTAAATATTCGTCGCTTTTTTCTGTCAAAGCTTCCGCTGCAACCATTTGCAACGGGTTGAAAGAACCGTAATCGAGGTAAGATTTAATTTTATAAAGTGCAGAAATTAAATTTTGGCTTCCCACCGCAAAACCAACGCGACATCCCGCCATGGAATAACTTTTGGAAACGGAAGTAAATTCAATTGCCACATCTTTGGCGCCTTTAATTTCAAGGATCGAATGCGGTTTGTCTTTTTCTTCAAAATAAAGTTCGCAATAAGCGATATCGGAAATGATGTAGATTTGGTATTTTTTACAAAAATCAACCAGCTCTTGGTAAAAATCTAAACCGACAATTTCAGTTGTCGGATTGCAAGGATAGCTGACAATTACAGCCATCGGTTTTTTCTCGTTTTTAGCGACTTTTTCTTCGACCAATTTTTTAAAATCGCGTAAAAAATCTTGCGAACTAATTGCCGGAATTTGCACTAAATTTCCTTTCGCAATCTGAAAAGCAAAAGTGTGAATTGGATAAGCTGGGCTTGGAACTACAATGTAATTTTCAGAATCAGAAATGGCTGTTGCAAGCGATGCAATTCCTTCTTTTGCGCCAATTGTAACTAAGCTTTCGCTTGCATAATCAAGCTCAACTGCGAAGCGACGTTTGTAATAAGCGCAAACCGCTTTTTTCAAAACTTCAATTCCACCAGTAACCGAATAACCAAACAAACTGCCGTCGCGCGCTAATTCAGAAAGATGATCAATTACAAATTGCGGTGGCGCAGAATCTGGATTTCCCATGCCAAAATCAATAATCTCAACACCTTTTGCAGCGGCTTCGGTCTTTAATTTATACATTGCCGCAAAAATATAAGGCGGCAATTTTTGCGTTAGGTAGAACTGATTTTGCATTTTTTTTGAGAAATTTATTTTGAGAGAGGTGAAAAGAAATTATGCAATTGGTTAAAAATTCCAAGTAAGATTTATAATGGCGCTGTCGCAAATCAAGTTTTTCTAAGAAGTTTTTGTGATTCAAAATTTTTTGGAAGGTAAGCGTACCTAGATGTACGTGCGTTCCAAAAAATTTTGAATTGCAAAAAATTCGACGAAAAAGTTGATTTGCGACAGTGCCAAAAACTATAAATCCTTCAAAAACTCATCGATCTTTTCTTTGGTAACTCCCGGCATGCAAATAATGTGTGAAAACTCGCCGTCAGAAGCCAGTTGCCATTTTACACAGATTTCTTCTGCGGGTTTTGGAAAAATTACTGTAATAGCGTTTGGATTTTTCCAAGCTTTAATTCCCAGTTTTTTCATTTCTTCAAGCGCATATTCGGCTACTTCAAAACATTTTAGGGCGCGCGCTTTTAAGCCTTCGCGACCCAATTTATTAATTGCGTGCCACAAAAAAACCGGACTGTGACCGTTGCGCGAGCCAGTAATTGTGGTGTCTAGCGTGCCAATATATGGAATGGTTTGACCAATGCGATCTCTGTAATTTTTTTTAACAATCACCACGCCGCACGGAATTGGCGAGCCAATAAATTTGTGGCCAGAAATGGCAATTGAATCAATTCCTTGTTCAAAATCAAAACGCGGCTCTTTTTCGAATAAAGCCAAATAAGTGCCAGCCAGCGCGCCATCAGCGTGAATGTAATGGCTACGAATTGCTGATTCTTTTAAAACTTTTTTGATTTTAGAAATGTCGTCTTTGGCTTCGGTCATTGTGGTGCCAATGTTAGTAATAATGATTGCCGGATGTTGGCGTTGCAAATGAAGAGCTTCTTTTAAATCTTGATAATCCATTTCGCCGTTTTCTTGTGAACGAATCACAATTGATGGCATGTTGAGCAAGTGAATATTTTTGTTGATGCAATAATGCGTATGCTCGGAGTAATAAACAATTCCTTTGGGATAAAGCTCACGCGCCAAATAAAGCCCGTAAAGATTTCCCTCCGAACCACCATTGGTAACATAACCCCAATAATTATCTTTTGGGGCTTTAAAAAGATCAGCAAAAAATTGCACCACTTCGCGTTCAATTGAGCGCGAGTTTAAATCATAAGTCGATTCAATCAGCGGATCGCCAAGATTGTTTAAAGGATATTTTAAAAGCGGATAAAGTTCGGAATAATCAAAATCAATTGAAACCGGATAACCTAAAAAATTTTGCGCTCTTTCCTGAACTTTTTCGATGTAGATATTTAAGCGTTCTTGGTTTTCTTTGTTCATAAAATTTTAAATTGTTAACTTACAACAACTCCCTCGCCTTCTTGCTTAATTCTACATTCAATTCTTTAAGCTGTTTTTCCGCAACATTCGCCGGCGCGTTCATCATTAAATCTTGCGCTTTGCCATTCATTGGGAATGGAATTACTTCGCGAATATTTGGTTCATCAGCCAATAACATAATAATACGATCAATTCCCGGAGCCAAGCCGCCGTGCGGTGGAGCGCCGAATTTGAAAGCGTTTAACATTGCGCCAAATTGTTTTTCAACCACTTCCGCGCCATATCCAGCAAGCTCGAAAGCGCGATACATAATTTCTGGTTTGTGATTGCGAATTGCGCCTGAAGATAGTTCAACGCCGTTGCAAACAATGTCATATTGAAAAGCTTTGATGTTAAGTGGATCTTGTGAATTTAAAGCTTCAAGACCACCTTGTGGCATTGAAAATGGATTGTGCGAAAATTCAACTTTGCCAGTTTGTTCATCTAATTCATACATTGGAAAATCAACGATCCAGCAGAATTTGTAAATTGATTCATCAATTAATTTTAAATCATTTCCCAGTTTAATGCGCACAACACCCGCGATTTTCGCGGCTTCGGTTTTTTTACCGCAAGAAAAGAAAACGGCATCGCCATTTTCCAAACCGGCAGTTTTTTGCAAGTTCGCTAATTTTTCAGCAGTTAAAAATTTAGCAATCGGGCCTTTTCCTTCACCATTTTCATCAAAAATAATGTAAGCTAAACCTTTCGCACCATTTTGTTGCGCATGCTCGATCATTTTATCAAAGAATGAACGCGGTTGCGCAGCACATTTTGGCGCTGGAATTGCGCGGATAGTTGCGCCTTGTTCAATTTGTTTAGCAAAAATCGAAAATTCTGAACCGCGGAAAATTTCAGTCGCATCAGAAATTATAATCGGATTTCTCAAATCAGGTTTGTCGATGCCATATTTAAGCATCGCATCGTCATATTTGATGTGGACAAAATCTTCATCAGAAGTTTTTTTCACGCCGAATTTTTTGAAGATATTTTTCAACACCGGTTCAATCGCAGCGAACACATCTTCTTGCGTGACGAAAGACATTTCCATATCAAGCTGATAAAATTCTGGCGCACGATCGGAGCGTAAATCTTCATCACGAAAACAGGGTGCGATTTGGAAATAACGATTAAAACCAGAAACCATCAAAAGCTGTTTGAATTGCTGCGGCGCTTGTGGAAGTGCGTAAAATTTTCCGGGATGCAAACGCGCAGGAACCAAATAATCACGCGCACCTTCTGGACTTGAAGCGGTTAAAATTGGCGTTTGGATTTCTAGGAAATCTTGCGCCGTCATTTCGGCGCGAATTGCCGAAATCACCTTGCTGCGCAGCACAATATTTTTGTGAGTTTTTTCACGACGAAGATCAAGAAAGCGATATTTTAAACGCAATTCTTCAGGATAATTTTCGTTTTCCGCATTGATTTGAAATGGGATTTGCTCGGCCAAAGATTCAACAACTAATTCATTAATTTTAATTTCAATTTCGCCAGTTTTGATATTTGAATTAACAACTTCCGTCGCGCGCGCCTTAACTTCGCCGGTTACAATAATTACCGATTCCAATTTAATCGCCGCAATTTCATCGAGATTTAAAGTGGTATTTTGTTGGTCGATCACAACTTGGGTCAAACCAAAATGATCACGCAAATCGATAAAAATCAAACTGCCGTGATCACGTTTTGAATGAACCCAGCCTGAAAGTTTAACTGTTTGTCCAACATTAGATTTGTTGAGTTCTGAACAATTGTGAGTGCGATATTTATGCATGAGAATAACTTGAAAATAGAGTGGACCCCGTCGTGAAGACGGGGTGACAATGTCTTTAGTTTATTTATAAAACTATAAACTTGTCACCCCGTCTTCACGACGGGGTCCATAAAAATTAATATACGTCGTACGAATTAGTGCCGCTGTGATAATAGCGATTTCTACAAACACTACATTTCGAAGTGCGTGCCAAAAATAATTCAATCGCTCTGGGTTCTTTCAAACAAATAAACCAGCCAATCATATGCGTTCCTGGCAATAATATAAGTAAGTAAAAAAACTTACTCGTAATTACGAAAGCCAAAAGCGAAATAATGCCATTCAAAGCAGCGAAGGTGTAGCTTACGCCAAGAAGCATTGGTGGTCGTGTTAAACCCAAAAACAAGGGATCGGTGCCGATTACGCCAGACATAGATTTTTAAATTTTTTGAATTGACAAAGCGTGCGAACGCACATAAAACGCGCGGTCTGCAAAAAAGTCAATCGCTTAAACAAACCCGAGAATAATAATTTAATTTAAAACCTATGTCTTTCCTAGCCTCATCTTTAAGCAACATCAAACCTTCTCCAACAATTGCCGTTTCAATGAAAGCCGCTGAATTAAAAGCTGCTGGAAAAGATATTATTTCACTGGGAATGGGCGAGCCAGATTTTGATACTCCGCAAAACATTAAAGATGCCGCCATTAAAGCCATCCAAAAAGGCGATACCAAATACACCGCTGTTGACGGAACTGCCGCACTTAAAAAAGCCATTATTGAAAAATTCAAACGCGAAAATTCAATCGAATATAAAGCTTCAGAAATCATTGTTTCAACTGGTGCGAAGCAAGTTATTTACAATGCCTTAATTGCTTCTATCAATCCTGATGATGAAGTTATTATTCCTGCTCCTTATTGGGTTTCTTATCCAGACATGGTTCTTTTAGCGGGCGGAAAACCTGTTATTGTTGATTCATCAGAAAAAAATAATTTCAAAATTTCACCAACAGCTTTGGAAGAAAAAATCACTCCAAAAACCAAATGGATTATTTTAAATTCTCCGAGCAACCCAACTGGTGCTTGCTACTCTCAAGCTGAATTAAGAGCTTTAGCTGATGTTTTATTACGTCACCCGCAAGTTCATATTATGGCTGATGATATTTACGAACATTTAATTTTTGACGATTTGAAATTCGTAACCATCGCCGAAATTGAACCACAATTATTGCCGCGCACTTTGATTGTTAACGGTGTTTCCAAAGCTTATGCAATGACTGGCTGGAGAATTGGCTACGGGGCAGGACCTGAAAAATTAATTAAAGCAATGTCGATGATTCAATCGCAAAGCACCTCAAGCCCAAGTTCAATTGGTCAAGCGGCAGCAGTTGAAGCTTTAAACGGGACGCAAGATTATATCAAACCAAATGCTAAATTATTCCAATCACGTCGCGACATGGTTGTAGAAATGTTAAACAAAATTGACGGCATTAATTGTAACATTCCAAACGGCGCATTTTACGTTTTCCCTTCATGCAAAGGCTTGTTTGGCAAAAAAACTCCAGCTGGAAAAGTTATTGAAAATGATAATGATTTCGCTGGTTATTTACTGGAAGAAGCTTTGGTAGCTGTGGTTCCGGGTGTTGCATTTGGCGCGCCGGATTTCTTTAGAATTTCTTACGCCGCGTCAGAAGATTTCTTGAAAAATTCGATGCAAAGAATTGCAGATTCTTGTTTAAGATTGAAGTAATCGCTTAAGTCACCCTGAGTTTGTGTGATGGGTGACAATTTAACAAAGTTTAACATCAAAACAACTTCCCAATGCTCCTCACCTTCGACATCGGCAATACTAACATCGTAATCGGCATCTTCGAAAATGATAAATTAAGCCATAAATGGCGGCTTCCAAGTGACGGTAAAAAAACCGCTGACGATTACGCCGTCGATATTATTGAGCTTTTATTAACCGATAAAATTGATTGTCTGCAAATTGAAGGTGTCATCATCGCATCAGTTGTGCCAACGCTCACCAGTCGCGTTCACGAAGCAGTACAAAAATTTACTAGCGTTGCCGTTGTTAAAAAAATCCTCGTTGTTGGTGATAATAAAACCAATCTTAACATCGACATCCAAGTTCCAAACAAAAACGAAGTTGGTCATGATCGCCTGATCAATTCAATTGCCGGATTTAAAAAATTTGGCGGAAATTTAATTATCATTGATTTTGGAACCGCAACCACCTTTGATGTAGTTGGAAAAAATGGTGAATATTTGGGCGGCGTAATTGCACCCGGAGTTAATCTTTCGCTCAAAGCGCTACACGACATGACGGCGCAATTACCGAAAATTTCGGTGAAATATCAAAAAAATGTCATCGGCAAAACCACTGTCGAAGCAATGAATTCAGGTGTTTATTTTGGTTATATTTCTCTTATTGAAGGCATGATTGAAAAAATTGAAAAAGAATTAAATCAAAAAACCACCCGCATAATCACTGGCGGCTTGGCCGAAATTTTTAAACATAACCTAAACCAAACCATCAACCACTTTGAGCCAGACCTTACGCTTGAGGGATTGCTTGCGGTTCATAAAAAAAATTCAAAATGAAAGACTTCCAAGAGCAAAATCTGATTTTACCAAATTTGTTTGGCTATGTTGTCAAAGATGAAATTAAGCCAAACCAACAACCAAGCCCAACTAGGCCAATTTTTAAACAAGAAGATTTTGCGCTTTACAATTCGGATTGCTTGGCGGTTATGGCGAAGTTTCCCGATAATTATGTGGATATGATTTTTGCCGATCCGCCATACATGCTATCAAACGACGGATTTTCTTGTCAAAATGGCATGATGGTTAGCGTCAATAAAGGCAAATGGGACAAGTCAAAAGGCTTTGAAGAAGATTTAAAATTTCACGAAACTTGGCTCACCGAGTGCAAAAGAATTTTAAAACCAGAAGGCACGATTTGGGTTAGCGGCACCTATCACTCAATTTATCAATGTGGCTTTTTGTTGCAAAAGCTTGGCTATCATTTGCTCAACGATATTTCTTGGTTCAAGCCCAACGCCTCGCCAAACTTGAGCTGTCGATTTTTTACCGCTTCGCACGAAACTGTTTTGTGGGCAAGAAAAGACAAAAAAGCCAAACATGTTTTTAACTACGAAAAAATGAAAAATGGCACTTTTCCAGAAGACCAAATCAAAAAACCAAATCTACAAATGCGCAGCGTTTGGAGCATTCCAACCCCAGCTCCAAGCGAAAAAATATTTGGCAAACATCCAACTCAAAAACCTCTAAATTTACTAAAAAGAATTGTCGCGGCATCAACCAAACCCGGTGACATAATTTTTGATCCATTCAATGGTTCAGGCACAACTGGCATTGCTGCAACAATAATTGGACAACGAAAATATATTGGCTGCGACCTCAACCAAGATTACTTAAACCTAACAATTAAGCGCTACGAAGCGATTAAAAAATAACTTTTCAAAAAACTATGATTTCTGGTGGAACTGGCGGCGCAAATACCCAAACTGGCTTGGTATTTGAAAAATTGGGTCTGCCAACTCCTAAAAATTAACCAAAACTTAAAATGAATCTAAACCTAAAAAATCACCAAAACGACCTGCTTTTTTTGCCTTTGGGCGGCGCCAACGAAATTGGAATGAATTTAAACCTTTACCATCTTGATGGCAAATGGATCATGATTGATTGCGGCATGGGTTTTGCTTACGACATTCCGGGTGTCGACATGATGACGGCGGATATTTCTTTCATCAAAGCCAACCGCAAAAATCTTCTCGGAATAATCATCACCCACATTCACGAAGATCATTTGGGTGCAGTTCAACATTTATGGCGCGAGCTCGAAGCTCCGGTTTATGCAACTGAATTTGCCGCTAATTTTTTACGCACCAAATTACAAGAATCTCGTCTCGACAAAGAAGTGCCAATCCACTTAATCGATGGCTCAAAAGATTTAAACCTAAACCCTTTCCAACTTGAGTTTGTAGGGCTAACGCACTCAGTTCCAGAAATGAAAGCGGTAATTGTTAAAACCCGCAAAGGCAATATTTTACATACGGGAGACTGGAAATTTGATCCCGATCCTGTTGTTGGCGAACTTTCTGAAAAAGAAAGAATTAAAGCTTATGGCGATCGCGGTGAAATTTTAGCCGTTGTTTGCGATTCAACAAACGCGCTCTCCGAAGGTCATTCTCGATCGGAAGGTGAACTTTACGATTCATTAAAAAGCTTAATCATTGGTCGCACCGGATTAGTTGGCGTTACAACTTTTGCCTCAAATTTAGCACGCATCCATACCATCGCCAGAATCGCCCGCGACGTGGGCCGCAAAGTTGTTTTAGCTGGATTTTCTTTGCATCGTTTACACGAAGTCGGCAAAAAAAGTGGCTATTTCGCCGAAAATTTTGAATTTGTCAGTGATCGCGAAATGAAATTTTACGACAAAAAAGAATTGCTCGTAATTTCTACCGGTTGCCAAGGCGAACCAAACGCTGCAACCCGCAAAATTGCCACTGACAACCATCCGACAATTCGCTTTACCAAAGGTGATTTGATGATTTTTTCTTCCAAAATTATTCCCGGAAATGAGAAAAAAATCTTCGAACTTTTTGACGAATTAGCCAAAAAACAAATCGATGTGATGACAGAAAAAGATCACTTCGTTCACGTTTCAGGACATCCTTCGCAAGATGAACTGCGCGAAATGTATGCGCTGGCACAACCAAAAATTGCCATTCCGGTTCACGGCGAATTTATTCACACTAAAACCCACGCCGAACTTGCGAAAAATTGCGGAGTTCCTCGCGTTATCCAAATTGAAAATGGCGCTGCCGTAAAATTTGACGGTCAAGATTTGGCCGCAACTTCAATTGTCGGCAATGTTAAATGGGGCTATATCGGCGTTGATGGCAAACAGCTTTTAGATTTAAAAGGCGATATCATTCGTGAACGAAAAAAACTGCAATTTGCTGGAATTATTATGATTTCAATTGCGGTGACAGATTCTTTAACCCTCGCCGCTTCACCAAAAATTATTGGTGTAGGTTCTTACGACCTGAAGCGCGACCGCGATACTGAAGAAATGCTTAAAAAAGAAATCCAGTTTTTCTTAAAACACAAAGCTCGTGAATTAAATTTAAATGACGGTTTTGGTTTACAGTTTTTAAAAAAGAAAAAAACCCGCAAAAAATTGCAGGAATCTAAAATCATGAATGAAATCGAAAAATCTTTACGCTCAAAAATGCTAAAAATTTTCGAAGATTTAATGGGCAAAAGACCAGCTCTTGAAATTGCGATTCATTTAGTGAATTAAAGGCTCCAAACCCTCTTTGAAAAAGAGGGTTGATCAATCGCGTTAGCGATTGAGACGGGTGATTTAAAAAATCCCTATGCTTTAACAATAAATCCTCAACAATAAATCCTCCGGCACTTCGTGCCACCTCCTTTTACAAAGGAGGCTTTTGAGATCGAGTTTTTTTATGAACACAAAACCAGAATTAAAAATTATCGCCGATCATTTAAGATCATCTTGTTTTTTAATCGCCGATGGAATTTTACCAAGCAACGAAGGTCGCGGCTATGTTCTGCGCCGCATCATGCGCCGTGCCATGCGCCAGATTCACAAACTTGGCAGCCGACACGCTACAATGTACAAATTAGTTGACGCATTAATTAACGAAATGGGCGCTGCTTATCCAGAATTGGCGCGCGCTCGCGACACCATTATTGAAACTTTAAAAAACGAAGAAGAAAAATTCCGTGAAACTTTGGATAAAGGTTTAAAGCTTTTAGATGAAGAACTTTTAGCGAAAAAAACCTCGAAATTTTCTGGCGCTGCTGCCTTTAAACTTTACGACACTTTCGGCTTTCCGCTTGATCTCACGCAAGATATTTTGAAAGAAAAAAACATCGAAGTTGATTTGGAAGAATTTAACCAAGAAATGGAAAAACAACGCGACCGCGCTCGAAAAAACTGGTCTGGTTCTGGCGAAGTAAAAGAAGATGAAACATTTTTTAAGCTTAAAGAAACTCACGGCGAAACCGAATTTTTGGGCTATAATGATCTTTCAAGTAAAGCCAAAATAATCGCTTTAACCGTAAACGGAATCGTGCTTGATAAAACCACATTTTACGCCACTTCTGGCGGTCAAAAAGGTGATGATGGGAAAATAATTTTGGCTTCAGATGATTCAAAATTTGCCGATATTTTTGAAACCAGAAAATTCGCTGGAAATTTCTTTGTTCATTTTTTAAATGGTGAAGAAAATTATAAATTTAATGTTGGCGATGAAGTTATTGCCAAAGTAAATTCAAAAACTCGTCACGCCCGCGCTGCCAATCACTCCGCAACTCACTTGATGCACAAAGCTTTGAAAGAAATTTTGGGAAATTCCATTTCGCAAAAAGGTTCAAACGTTGATGCCGAATCTTTCACTTTCGACTTCAATTTCAACCGCGCCATGACTGTGGATGAAATCAAAAAAGTTGAAAATATTGTTAATCAAAACATCAAGGAAACTTACAACGTAAATACAAATTTAATGGCCTTGGAAAAAGCCCGCGAAAGTGGTGCTGAAGCTTTGTTTGGTGAAAAATATGATTCAGAAGTTCGCGTGGTAAAAATGGGACCGTCAATTGAATTATGCGGCGGAACTCACGTTAAAAATACCGCTGAAATTGAAATTTTTAAAATTATTTCGGAAAAATCAATCGCCTCTGGAATTAGAAGAATTGAAGCTCGCAGCGGTTTTGGCGCAAAAGAATATTTAATTGAACAAGAAGAAAAATTAAAAAATTCAATTCGCGAAACTCAAGAAAAAATTGCCAAGAAAAATCAGGAAATTTTGCACCTTGGCGGCACAAAACAACAAGATGTAAAAGAAAATGATCTAAAAATTCTTGAAGAGATTTTAAAACAAAAAGACAAAGAAATCGAACGCCTAAAAAAACAAGCGCTTTTGGCAAATTTAGGAAATTTAAAATCAGAAAAAATTGGCGATGTAACTTTTGTTAGTCACATTTTTCAAGATGTTGAAGCGAAAGATTTGCGCGAAATTGTTAATGAAATAAAAATGAAAAAAGATTTTCAGATTTCATGTATTTTTGCGCTTTTCGCAATTAAAGAAGATAAAGTTGCAGCTTGCGTTGCTTTGAGCCAAAACCTGCAAGATAAATTTGACGCTGCAAAATTAATTGCGCCAACTGTGGAAGCAATTGGTGGCAAAGGTGGCGGCGGGAAAAAAGATATGGCGATGGGCGGCGGAGTGGATAAAAATGGCGTTGCGAAAGCGCTAGAAACATTAAGAAATTTAATAAAGTAAAGTCCGCATGGACCCCGTCGTGAAGACGGGGTGACAAGTTAGAAGTATGTACATAAAACATACCCGATGTCACCCCGTCTTGAAGACGGAGTGACAAGTTGGAAGTATGTACATAAAACATACCCGATGTCACCCCGTCTTGAAGACGGAGTGACAAGTTGGAAGTATGTACATAAAACATA
>CAIZZE010000064.1 GCA_903937405.1 uncultured Alphaproteobacteria bacterium
CGCTCAAACTTGGGAAGAAAAACATTCGGTTTTTTGGAAAAACTCTGGCTAGGAAACATAGCTGAAAGCCTTGTCAATACTAGCTGCATTCCTAATGACCGTCATTAGAGAGTTTTTAGCTAATGACGGATTTGGGTTCAAGGCTTTCACCTTGAGTTAAATAATTTTGATCAATTAAAAAATTTGCTACATCTTTACCGAATTCTGAAAATAAAACTGAGTGAGAAATATTAGGATTTTTTTGCTCAACTATCTCCATCAACAATTTGCATATTTGCGGCGTCAGATTCTTTCCATTAAACCCCATTTTTCTAAATATTTATTTCCTATCATCTTTTCTCTTTCTGACCGGTCTTTCAAGTCGCATCCATTGGGATCAGTGATGTTAACATGTAAAAGTTTTCCGCGCGGATTTTTATCCGTTGGTTTAAATTTGATCGAAAGTCCGGCTTTCTTGATAGTAAAGGAGCCATGAAGCGGATTATATTGAGCATACCAATCTTGCGCCAAAGAGTAAATAGAGCGGTGATCTCTAAAAAGCGCTTCAAGTGTTGTTGAATTTCTGCTATCGAGCGGCTGCAGTTTAAGTAAGGTCACTTTTACATCTTCGATCAAATCACCTGGATCAACATCTTTCATGAAGTTGTAAGGAATTTTTAATTTTGAGAGATCGAATTTTTTGATGGAAATTTCATCAATATCGTCATCAGTTTTTAGGAAAGTATTAACGAAAGCTTTAGCAAGTTTGCTGCGATTTTCTTTACAATCGGAAACGACTTCAACGATTCCTGTGTGCGGTTCGTAGCTGATCGAAAATTCATTTACTGTTGGGTAAAATTTAGTGACGACTTCTTCTTTTTCAAAAGTTTGAAGTGATTTGTGCAATCCGTCATGATAGGCGATAAGCTGGAAGATGGCTATTTCTTTGTCGGTATGATCGGTTTTGATGCGCTCAAAAATTTCAACTTTAATTTTTTTGCTGATGTTAAAACACTCCAGAACCGCCTGCTTAAATTCTTCAAGATGCTCTTTGCTGTTGTGAATTTCTCTTTCCTTTGGCGCAACAAATGAGCTCCATTCGCGCGATTTTCTTTTGTAATCAAGTGAGGCGCAATATTCGGCTTTTTCAAATTCTTGTGGATGATTTTGTAACGCCCAAATGCAACGCGAATGTTCGCTTTTTAAACCAAGAAAATTGTCGTTACTTGCAATTGCTGGTCGCGCTAGAAGATTTGCTTGTCCAAGCTCATCAATCATTTCATGAATGCGCTCGATAACTTCAAAGAGACGAGTTTTTATTTCTTCATCGCTGATACTCCAAATCGAATTGAAAAGTTGGGTGTGATATTTTTTTCCGTTATTTTGCCATTTAAAATCTTCCGGCAAATTCAGGTCATATTGATCAAGGAGGGATTTTAAATCTTCTTCTGGTGTGCTGCGAATCAGCTTTCTTATTTTTGTTTGCATGGCGTCGAGCTCTTTGTTTGAAAGAAGAGCTGCTTGCGCCGAATGGCATAAATTAGCTACGAGATCATCTTATTCGTTTTTCCCTTACCGCTTATAGTGTTAGCCAAAATACAAGAGCCCGAAATCTTAAGACTACCTTAAAATTATCATCATAATTTAGTTTTTGTAAATCTTTTTGCACAACTTTTTGACGAATGTCTCATTTTGTGTCTAAAAATGAACAAATTATTCAACTAGGTAATCTTAGAATATTTTTAGAATGTTTGCGATGGATTGAGATTTGGCGCGGATTTGGTCTAATATGTTATGGAGAAATTTTGCTAACAAAATTGCTTCCATATGCAAATAAAAACCAATATTGAAAACAACCTCAAAAAAGAAGAAAGAATATCTGAAATTGCTGCAATTTTAGCCAGGGGAATTTGTCGGTTAGAAAACAAAAAAAGATCAGAAAAAGAGCAGATTCCACTTGATACTAAACCGTTCTCAAGCCTTCATAGTGTTGGTTATAACCATAGTCAACAACCAGCAACATTATGAGCAAAAGTATCGTTAGGCAAATTATCGAATTGGAAAATAAACCAGTTTCCGAACTACGGAAACTTCACGATGAATTAATGCCAAAAAAATCTCCCGCTAATTCAAAAAAAGATTATTTGCGACCAAGAATTGCATATCGCTTACAAGAGTTAGCCTTTGGAAGCCTTGCCGAAGAAACAAAAGCAAAACTTTTAACGATTGCGGGAGTTCCAAATAATTCATTAAGAAGCACCAATGGCTTGATGAGTGGCACAAAAATTTGTCGCCAGTGGGGTGGATTTAGGCACGAGGTAGAAGTGCTGGATGATTGTTACGAATATCAGGGACAGAAGTTTAAAAGCCTATCGGCAATCGCTAAGAAAATTACTGGCACAAAATGGAATGGTCCCAAATTTTTTAATTTGAAATCATGACAGAAAATTTTGCAAACAAACCAAAAATACGCTGCGCAGTTTACACAAGAAAATCTCGCGAAGAAGGCTTGGATCAATCTTTCAATTCACTTGATGCTCAAAGACTTGCTGCAGAAAATTATATCGCATCACAAATAAGCGAAGGATGGGTTTTGCTTCCTGATTACTATGATGACGGAGCTTATTCCGGCGGAAATACTGATCGCCCAGCTTTTCAAAGATTGCTCAAAGATATTAAGGATAAAAAAGTGGATTGCGTTGTTGTTTACAAAGCAGATCGCATCAGCAGAAGCCTTTTTGATTTCACTAACATTTTGAATTTATTTGATGAACACAAAGTCAGTTTTACATCAGTAACAGAAAGTTTTAATACCGCTACGGCTTCAGGCAGGTTAATGCTTGGAATGATTATGAGCTTTGCTCAATATGAAAGAGAATTAGCCAGTGAGCGCGTCAGAGATAAAATTGGTGCTTCAAAAAAGAAGGGAATGTGGATGGGGGGCAATCCGCCGCTGGGCTATGATATCGATGATAAAAAGCTGATCATCAATGAAAAAGAAGCAAAAATTATTACTGCTTTATTCAATAAATTTATTGAAACCGAATCCGTCACCGAAACCGCCAGAGATCTTAACCTTTCTGGCTTCACAACAAAAATAAGAATTTCAGGAAAAGGCAGATTGCAAAAAGGCGGCAAATTCACCAAGAAAAATGTCAGAAGCATGTTAGAAAATCCTGTTTATGCAGGAAAGATTCAGCATAAAGATCAGGTTTATGACGGCTTGCATAAAGCAATTATTGATGAGCAAACCTGGCAAGAGGTAAGAGATATTTTTTCAGGACGCTCAACAAAAAATCAGCAAGAAAATCCTTCTCCAAGAATTTCAATTCCATTAAAAAGAATAACTACAGCTCCGCTGCTTAAGGGAATCATCAAATGCGGTAATTGTGGTCGTTACATGATTCCAACTTATACCACAAAACGAGGTAAAAGATATCGCTACTATCTTTGCTCATCAAAGGCTGTTGGCAATAATGAATCATGTTTGGTCGGAAGAATATCTGCAGGAGAAGCAGAAAATCTGGTGACGAGTCAGGTGTTAATCTTGCTAAAAAAGCCAGAATTTGTGGTTCACACAATCAGCCAGTCAATTAATCGAATTCCTCAAAGCATTGTAATCAATTCTTTAAAACAAATTGAGAAAGTTTGGGAAGAACTATTTCCACTTGAGCAAGCAAGAATAATCCATCTTTTGATCAAGGATATAGTCGTCAGGCCCGATGGTTTAAATATCAGAATTTTTAAAAAAGGGCTGACATCATTAACAACAGAACTGAATGATTAATATGAAAGAGGAAAATCAAGAAAGCCCTTTAATGGATGATGAAACTATCGAAATCTTCGTTCCCATCAAGATTATAAGAAAAAGAGGCGTGGCGCTCATTATAGAGCCAAAAAACATTAAAAAAGAAGAAGGCAGGAAACACATTGATGAAAATATGATAAAAACCATCGCCAAAGCTTATAAATGGAAAATTATGATTGATGAAGGGCAAGTGGTATCTCTTGGAGAAATTGCTGAAAAAGAAAAGATCACAGCTTCTTACGTGAGTCGAGTTTTTAACTTGAATTTTTTATCGCCAAAAATTGTCGAAAGAATTTTAAATGGAACTCATCCAAGAGAATTGCGACTGACTGATCTTATCAATAAAGAAATTCCTGATTTATGGCAGGAACAAGAAGAGAATTGGGGATTTTAGAAGTGAATTTTTTTTGCTAAATTTTTGACTTTAGAGAGACTGCTTCTGCGAGCTATATTGACAGCTTAAAAATTTTTACAATCTGACAGAGCTTTTATTTTAATCTTTTTTCCAGCTCTCTTTTAACATTCACAAGATTGTCGCGGATGTTATCAAAATATGAAACGATGCCGTAAAGTTCTTCATCGGTTAAGTCGGAAATTTCCTTTTGAAAATGTTGTAAATCTGATGCGAATCTTTCTGCTGAGATGCGTAAAAAATAATAAACGATTTTGTTTTCTGTAGACATAAAACTCCTTTAAAAAGTTAATAATCAAAACATGTGTTAAGCCTCTTATATCAAGGCTTTACAGTGTGTTGATGTTACTTAAAAAGAAGTGTCTATCAAGTTGAAAGAAGGGGTGATCTGCTTTATTTTATTGGCAGCAAGTAGTGCTGATTTCGAAGTAAATCAGCTTATTTTCTTTTGTGTTTGAGGTGATAAGGCGAGAATGATCGGTTGCCCAAGAATAAGTGAGAGAAGCGTTAAAATATCTGCTGTTGAAAAGAGTTTTTACACCCGCGCCGGCAAGTCTGCCATCCGCACCATTGCTGACATATTTGTTTTTGACGTAGCCGTAATCGTAAAATGGTTCTACTGAAAATTTGTTTAGGTGAACGAGATTTTTGCCAATGATCCCTTCGCTATTTTTAGCAAATGGCGCAACAAGTGATCCAATGTTAAAATTGGCTTTGTTGCGGAAGTAATAGCCAGAATCGCCAACAATGTAATTCTCTCTAAAACCACGAACAGAATAATATCCGCCGACAGAAAATTGTTCAGTGCCAAATAAAGTTTGCTTGGAATATTGGCTGTCCATTTCAGTTGAAAGTATGAATGGAATTTCGGTTTTTGGAATTATTAATCTTTTTGAAACTGAGGCGTAAAGTTTGAAATAATCGAACTGTGCTTTTGGTGTGTCGGAGGTTAAATTTGATCCATCTTGTTTGGCGTTAAGCAATTTTAATCCTTTGGAATAGCTTGGTTTTAGGTAGAGATTAACGCCATTTTTGAAGTAATTGGAAATTGTAAAACCAATATTGCCCACGGTTAATTTGCGCTCAGAAGTTTCGATTTTTTCACCATTTAAATAGCTGGCAGAAGATTTAGTTGTGAGTGAAGCATTAGTTGAAAGGCGAAAATTGCCTTTGTTTAAAAGCACACGATCAATCGTGGCATTATTCCTTTCTGAAAAACCAGTTAAGCGAATTGGTCCGTTAGTGCCTGGATTTGTGCCGCGAAATTCTGATCTTGAATAATCGTAAGAAAATGTGTTGTAACCAAAGGGAATCGAAACTCCCGAAGTGAAGGATTTGATATCTTTTTCTTGGCTGTCATCATTGAGATTGGTTGAGTAGCTAAGGTTGATGCTGTCATTCAATGAAAGCAGATTATCAATTCCACCAGAGAAGTTTGTTCTTTTTACTCCGGTGAAATCATTTCCCAAATTATCATAACCAACTGTTGCGCGAGCTGGAAATTTCTTTTGATTGGCGATGTAAACTTTGGCTTCGCCTTCGGTAACCCCAGGTTCGATCTTCATCGTGGCATTGTTTGAAGGCAGGCGGTTCATCTGATAAAGCCCCTGATTGATATCTTCCAAATTTAACATGTCACCTTCCATAAAACCAAAAGCAGTAAATTCCTGCATCTTATCGGTGAAATGGTTGTCACCAACAATCACCTCATCAATTTTTCCTTCCAAAATTTTCAGCTCTAAATTGCCGCTTTGGATATTTTGCTTCGGCACAACAACTCGCGCCGTTACATAACCTTCTTCATTATAAAAAGTTTGAATTGCGGTGATGATTTCGGTCAAAGTTTTTGCCTCAACACATTTGCCGATAAAAGTTGAAGTCAGTTTTTTCTGCTGGCGTTTGGAAACGGAATTTGCATCAATCAGAGCAATTGATTTTATTGGAAAACATTCCGCAGGCTTTCCTGAAATTGGAGTTTGTTTTTTACCTTCCTCTTCGGCTTCTTTTTTCTTACGAGTGCGTTCTTTGCGAATGGTTTCTTCCTCTCTTAATCGGCGATCTTCCTCAATCTTATTCTGCTGCTGGCGCGTGATCCAGTCTTGTTGATTGATTATTTCCTGAGTTTGCTGTGAGTAAGATGTTGAAGAAAAAAGCGAGATTGTAACAAAGTTTATTAAGCATATTATCTGCCATGTAGTGACTCGTTTTTTCATCTGCCTTGTGTTATTACAATACTATCAATGATGTTTCTTATTTCTTTGCGAGCCTCATCCTTTTCGACTTTTTTAATTCCAGCCCCTATCATAAACATATACTTACCACTTGGTACAATCCAAAATTCAGAGGTCATAGGGAAAGTTCCAATGCCAGATACATCTAAAGAGTAATTAATTCTTGTATAGGCAGCTTTTAAACCTGATATTGTGACATCAATAGGATACTGGTCTAATTCAAAGTTTTTAAAAGCAGTTTTTAGGCTAGGAAGTATTGCCAACTCTAAGGTTTTTTTTTGGATCGCCTTCTTTTAACTGTTCTATTGGTTTAATTCCAATTTTAACACTCGGATTAATGTCTTCATAAGGTTCGGGATATTTTGCTATTACAACCAAAGGGAGTGAGGAATTTTTAACAAGTTTCTCCTGAAATGCTTTATCTTGCATTTCTATCCTGTTAATACCATCAGCATATTCTTCTTTGGTTAAGAATTGCCAACTTGAGGGTTTTGATAGCTTTATTCCTGCAGTTTTATTTTCAAAAATATTTTTTGAACTACCAAGGGCGCAACCGGATAATTAGTAGTAGAACAAAAATTTCTAAAAACTTTTTCATCGTAATCAAATTTTAAGGTGTAGACAAAGGCTAGCAAACTGGCAAAACCGATAAATAATACATATTTGTAGTGATTTTTCAATTATTTTCTCATAAAATATTATCTTTTTCTAACCAAAACCTCTTTTCCAAGAAAAAATGAAAGCAATATTAAGAATTTTTGCTGTTTTTTTGTTAGCCTCGTGTAGCCACCTTAAAATTGATAATGTCAATAATGAGATAGTGGATTCGATACAGTCAGCTTCAAATCAAAAATATTTTATCCCCATCCCTAAAGACTATTGTAGATATAATAAAACTAATAAAGATGAGAAACCTTATTTTGCCTTTTGGGAGGACAGTCAAGATTATGATCCCAAAGAGCATCCAAGAAAAATAGTTGCGGTTTATGAAAATTGTGAAGAAAAGAGAAAAATCCAGAAAGATGAAATAATAGATGCCTCAAGGAGCCTTATAATTACTGAGGCAATGAACTATAAAATTAATCAGTCAACAAGAAGCGAAATTATTGATTTCACATATAAAAATAATATTAAGCGCAGAGAAACATTATTAAAATCCCCAATTACTAACTTTGATCAATACGCAATAACAGAAGAAAGCTTGAAAAAATATGGTTTTTCACCAAAAAGAAGAGAAATGCTAATTGAGCTTTACAAAGGCTTTGCAGACTACCGCTATGGTTTTAAGGTTCAAAATATAAAAGATGAAAATGCAAATTATTTTTTAATTTTTACCAGAAGTAAAGATGTCGGGGTTTATTCCGTGGAATCATATACTAAGATTTATGATAAACCTGTTATAATAACTATTGTTAGAAATTTTCGAAATCATCCTGAATATGACAGCAGCATAGCAAATCAAGTCTTGGAAGAATCTAAGAACTATGTAAAAAAATTTTCAGAAGTTAACGATAAAAATGATTTTAGAGAATTTTCTTTTGAAGAGAAAAAAATAAAATTTTTTATTCCAAAAAACTTTGTTGCCGATCCAAATGAAAAAGAGACGCTACAAAATTTTAGTTCATCTTCAAAAAGTTTTGATCCTAAGGCTGTCGTCTTAAAGGCTAGTAGTGATGGAACAGTTTATTTTTTATTCTTTTCTTTTCCAAAGAATATGAATTCTAATATAAAAAAAATAGCCTCACGTGAAGAGTTTTTAGATTATTTATTTTTCAATCTTAAAAATAGCAAAAATGATTCTGATTCATTTTTTTCTAAAGAAAAAAATGGAATATTTGTCGCTCTTAAAGTCGGTAATGATACATATACTAACGTTTTCTCAACCTTTATAAATAAAGTCCCTGTGACTCTAATTGTTACTGTTGTCAACAAGAACAAGAAAATACAAAATGATACTTTGAATAATCTTAAAAAAGATATGGTGGAATATGTAGATTTTCTTGATAAGAATAATTGATTTCTTACTGGTTTTGATCAAGAAAATCAATGTAGGTCATTATTTCCTCTTTAAATTCTGATATTGATTCTTTTTTAAGTGGTCCGCGACCTTCTTTGCTAGAAATTTCGCCCATAATTAATGCAGGAACCTTATGCACTAAAGTTGATGCAAGAAATATAACGCTAGATTTTTTACTATCATCCGCACAAATGTTATTATCACTACAGATCATAAAAAAAACTGAGTTTCTTTCTTTTGTAACATTGAAAGACCTTGATGGGAATGAGTTTCTCATGGCAACATAAGTGACATCAATATAATTTTCTTTTGATTCTAGATATTTTGGATTCATATCTGCAGTAGATGGAAAACCTATAGCCATTCTTCTAAACTCATTTAGATCTCCCGTAGTAAAAGCTTCTTTAAAATTTTTGTCTTTTGGATTAAGAAATTTTACTTCGTTAAATCTAGCTGTGAAATTTTTCTGTTCTGCAAAAGGAAAAACAAAATCTTTAGGAGTAAAAATTTTTAGCTTCTTATCATTTATTACATGAACTCTGTAATCATTTTTATCATTTAGAGGCATAATTAAAAAAATGGGGGGCTAAAAATCCACTTTTCGCCCCCAGTTTTTCAGCAAAAATTTCACCGCTTTTTTCCTCCGATTTTTGGTAAGTCCGCGATGAATTTTTACCCTTTCTTTGATGTGTCCAAACATC
>CAIZZE010000065.1 GCA_903937405.1 uncultured Alphaproteobacteria bacterium
ACCGAAACAAATTAACAAATAAAGCAGTAAAGTGCAACAGCTAATTTCTTGCGAATGCAGATAAATCAAGGGTTTGGCGAGTGAGGAGTTTTGAATTTGGAGTGGGGTTGGGATTGGGGGGATTTTTAGAGGCGCCCTTCACTTTCGCTTTCTCCATTTACAAAATCAGGCTTTAAATGAAATTGATACCAGCCCACTGGCGCTTGTTTTGAAACGGTAAATTCTCCAGAATAAGCACCAAAATTATTCAAGGTTATGTTCTTTACTTCATTGACAACATTATTAGTCGGATCAGTAATCTGTAAATTATATTTTCCTTTTGGCGCAGCTGTCAGCGTGTTATTATTCTGATTACGAACATAGAACTTATATTGAATAACATCTCCCGCATGATAAACCCCCTGTGCCGTTGTACCCCAGCTTCTTAAATGACCAAAACGCTTTTCATTATTATTATATATTCCCTCACCAACTAAACGAAAAGAATCAATGGCATAATCGTTGCTAATTGGCATCAAGGCCATGTCGTTTCCCTTGTCAACACGAACAAACAGCCTGTCTTCCTGATCACTCCAAGCGTGACGCAATGAAAGTTCAGGATCAATTTTTTCCATTCCACTTAAAAGAGCGATTCCTTCTTTAGAAGTAACAGCTTGCGCTAATGCATTGTTATTAGCACTTAATTGACTTAATTTATCTTTATAAATTGTAACGCGCGCACCTTCAACTGGCTTGCCGGTCGCCATTTCAACCACCCAAGCTACACTATTAAAATGACCCAATTTTACATGCACTTGATATGGAGTTACCTGAGCAAAAACCCGGCTTTCTCGAGGAGATTTTTTTACATTCGGATCACTGCTTAAATAGCCATAAACTGCACCGGATTTGCCACCCAACATTTCACGAACTTTAAGAGGAATGGCAAATTGTATATTGCGCACCGGCTCGGGATTTTGAATCATACTTAAATTTGAACTTGCGCCGGCTGAAGTAATTGTTTTGTAATCAAACTTTATTTGGGTGAGATTATTTACGTAAATTGGAACTTCGCTATCAACTCCTGCTTCAAGAACAGCGTCATTATAGCCAATTTCATAATTTGGTTTTCGATCATCAACCTTAAATGTTAAATCAATATTATCTGACAGAGTGCGATCAAATTCATCACGCAAATCCGGCTTGGCATTGGTAAAAAGTGGCATGATCCAAAGCCATGCTTTCTTAAAAATATTTCGATCAATGGTTGAAATATGATATAAGCTATTCGGTTTTAAGTCCGTAAATAATACATCATATGTTTTTTGATATCGCTCTTCTAACCTTGAATTATCCTCGGCATCATAAAATAAAGATGGTGTCGCACTTAGGTGTTTACTTATCTGAGAGCGCAAAACTGAACTGCTAAAAACCAACGCAATTCCACGCACAGGGTTACATGCTTTCTGGGTTTCGGGCTTTCCTGCAATAATAATTATTGGCTGGTCATCATCATCGTTGGTATAACATTTGATTCCAATAAATGAGAATTTTGGAAAGGTATTAAAATCACTAATTTCCCTATCGCCAATCCCTTTTTGCGGCCCCTCAGAAACCAAGCCGGGACTAACTTTTAAAATTACTTTTTGGTCCAACGGCAATTCCCGCTTTGATTCTATGAGCCATAATCTTCTAGCCTCAACTCCATCAATTTTATTAGGTGCGACTAGATCTTTCGGGTTGGCCTTAACTATAATTGCATATTTTTTGGCTTCCCCTTCTTTTGAAGCTAGAAAATATATACTTTCTTCCACTGATTTAATTGTAACCGGCTGATTAAATATAACTGAAAATATAGGGCTTCCTGGAGACTGCCATTCCTTGAAATAAGCATATTCAATATCAGGGCGTTTTGTAGTAAATTCATGAGTTATAATTTCAGGAATGGTTTGCCCATCTTCAGCTTTAATCCCGAGCTTGATGGTAACTTTATAATGGGTCGCACTTTTGAGAGCATTTTTTTCATCAAGATTGCAAGAAAGCGCGCTAGTATTTAACCAACGCCATTGACATTGCACTTGAGGCTGGATTTCTACCGGAACATCCTTACGATCCATGTCGCCAATTGGAACTACAGGACGATTAAATTGGATTACAATCTGACGCTCAGCTTCAACATCTTCACCTTCCGGCGTTATACGCAGAATCCGCAAGTCCTTAATTTGAGAAAATTTGGCAGAATCAAATGCGGCAAATCCGTTAGCGACAGATAAAAAAGATATCACAAAAAGAACTAGGAAACGCATATTTTCTGGTTTCAATTTTATTCAAAACAACCTTTAAAGAAGAGCATGGGTGAAGATTTTCTCTTCACCCATTTTAGAACTTATATTATCTACAAATCTTTCGCATTTCCGGCAAGGTAATCAGCAACACCTTTGGCGTCAGCTTTCATGCCTTTTTTGCCTTTGTTCCAACCAGCTGGGCAAACTTCGCCGTGGCTTTGGAAGAAGATCAAAGAATCAACCATACGAAGAGCTTCATCGATGTTACGTCCAAGTGGTAAATCGTTAACAACTTGGTGACGCACAACGCCTTCTTGGTCAATTAAGAAAGTTCCGCGAAGGGCAACTTCTTCATTTAATAAAACATCATAATCACGAGAAATGCTTTTTTTCAAATCGGAAACGATTGGGAATTGAACTTGTCCAATTCCGCCTTTATTGATTTCAGTGTTTTTCCAAGCAATGTGCGAAAATTTTGAGTCAACAGAAACTGCGATAACTTCAACACCGCGATCCTTAAATTCTTGCAAACGATTATCGAAAGCGATGATTTCTGAAGGGCAAACGAAAGTGAAATCTAATGGGTAGAAAAACAATACACCGATTTTTCCTTTCAAATAAGTATGTAAATTAAATTTATCGTTGATTTCGTTATTTGGCATAACTGCAGCGGCAGTGAAATCTGGAGCCTTTTTTGTAACTAGAACTGACATGGCTTAAAATATTATTTTTAAAGATAAGTAAAAATTGGACGACTGCCCAGAAACTTTAAACTAAAAAGAGGTTAAGGAAAATCAACTGTAAAGATTTTTTACTCATTTTGAGCCAAAAAAATCAGAACAACTAATTGAATTAGAGTAAAAAATAATTCTAAGTCTCGAAAGATTTTTAGTTTGCTTTTGTGGCATCAAAAATTTAAGTTCCGCACCCTAAACAAACTCTTTTTTCAAAAATCAATTCCTCGCAAATCCATGTCTCTCTTAGATTCAAAGCCGGTTTACAAACCTTTTAATTATCCTTGGGCTTATGATGCCTGGTTAAAACAACAACAAATTCACTGGCTTCCAGAAGAAGTCCCTTTGGCGGATGACGTTCGCGATTGGAAACATAATTTAACTTCTAGCGAAAAAAATCTTCTCTCGCAAATTTTTCGTTTTTTCACACAAGCCGATATCGAAGTGAATAACTGCTACATGAAGCATTACAGTCAGGTTTTCAAACCTATCGAAGTGCAAATGATGCTTTCAGCTTTTTCCAACATGGAAACAGTTCACATCGCTGCTTATTCGCATTTGCTTGATACCATCGGAATGCCTGAAAATGAATATTCCGCCTTCATGAACTATAAAGAAATGAAGGATAAATATGACTACATGCACAAGTTTGGCGTTGGCACTAAAAAAGATATCGCCACTACTCTAGCAGCATTTGGCGGCTTTACTGAAGGGTTGCAATTATTCGCATCTTTCGCGATTTTGTTAAATTTTCAACGCTTCGGAAAAATGAAAGGAATGGGTCAAATCGTGGCTTGGTCGGTGCGCGATGAAACTTTGCACACTAATTCAATTATCAAATTATTCCGCACTTTCGTTCAAGAAAATCCAGAAGTTTGGGATGAAGAATTAAAAGGCCGAATCTACGAAGCCTGCGCCACAATCGTGCATTTTGAAGATGCGTTTATCGATTTAGCTTTCGAAATGGGAAATGTTGAAGGATTAACTTCACGCGAAGTAAAACGTTACATCCGCTACATCGCCGACCGTCGTTTAAGCCAACTTGGATTAAAAGATATTTACATGATCGATGCAAATCCACTGCCTTGGCTTGATGAAATTTTGAATGGCGTTGAACATACCAACTTTTTTGAAAACCGCGTTACTGAATATAGCAAAGCCTCTACTACTGGCACTTGGGAAGATGTTTTTAACGAAATCGACCAGAGTCGTGAAAAAATGTTGGCGGTATAAAATGAAAAATATTGCTGAAAAAAAAATCAAAAAATTTTTTTTTAGAATTTTATTTTCAGCAATATTTCTTCTGAATTTTTTTACTCAGAATTCATTTGCTAGCCAAAGCCGCAATCTCACAATTTTTGCCGAACCAAACATGGTTTTGGCTCTCACAAAAATCGCCCGCCTTTACTCACAAAAATCCAACGTAATTGTTGCCGTAAATTTTAATTCTTCTTCTGATTTAATAACCAATGTTGATTCTGGCGAACCCGCCGACATCTTTATTTCCGCTCATTCGGGCTGGATTGAAACTTTACGTCAAAAAGGCTTAGTCGATATTTATAATAGCGGTTATATCGCTGGCGATAATCTGGTTTTAGTAACTGCAAAAAATAATCCAAATGTGCCAGAAGAATTGCGCAATCCAAAAATTTCTCTCGAAGATGCTTTAACAATTTTGAACCGCAATAAGTCAACTTTAATTCTGGATTTTGAAGGTAATTCTTCCGGAAAATTCAGTAATGACTTAATCAAAAATTCCATCTTCAGTAACTTGAAATTATACAATAAATTAGCTGAAGATAAATCATCGATTTCATCATCAATTAAAAGTGACCCGGAAAGCTACGCATTATTGCTTGAAAGCCAGATTAAAAATGATCTTTATTTCCAGATTTTGGCGGTAAAAAAAGATGAGAATATTTTTTATCAGGCGATGGTAATTGCCGGAGATAATATGGAAATTGCGCGGGAATTTTTGAAATTTTTAAAGAGCGATGCTGCAAAGAAAATTCTGGTGCAAAACGGATTTTCGGCGAATTAGATTGTGCCATTGATTGTATGAACTCTGTACATACAATCTTTATTAGATCCGGCATAATTAAAAAAATGGGGGGCTAAAAATCCACTTTTCGCCCCCAGTTTTTCAGCAAAAATTTCACCGCTTTTTTCCTCCGATTTTTGGTAAGTCCGCGATGAATTTTTACCCTTTCTTTGATGTGTCCAAACATC
>CAIZZE010000066.1 GCA_903937405.1 uncultured Alphaproteobacteria bacterium
ACGAATTGAGCCACATCGCTATGACATTTATCGATAGCAAACATCAAAGCCGTACAACCTTCTTGTTTTTGAATATCTAATCCGGCACCTTTGTTAATTAGGGATTGAGCCACATCGCTATGACCTTCATAGATAGCAAACATCAAAGCCGTATAACCGTCTTTGTTTTGAAGATCTAATTTGGCACCTTTGTCAATTAGGGATTGAGCCACATCGCTATGACCTTTATCGATAGCAAACATCAAAGCCGTCCAACCGTCTTGTTTTTGAATATCTAATCCGGCACCTTTGTTAATTAGGGATTGAGCCACATCGCTATGACCTTTATCGATAGCAATCATCAAAGCCATCCAACAGTCTTTGTTTTGAAGATCTAATTTGGCACCTTTGTCAATTAGGGATCGAGCCACATCGCTATGACCTTTATAGATAGCAAACATCAAAGCCGTCCAACCGTCTTTGTTTTGAAGATCTAATCCGGCACCTTCGTCAATTAGGGATCGAGCCACATCGCTATGACCTTTATCGATAGCAAACATCAAAGCCGTATAACCTTCTTTGTTTTGAATATCTAATCCGGCACCTTTGTCAATTAGGGATTGAGCCACATTGCTATGACCTTTATCGATAGCAAACATCAAAGCCGTCCAACCGTCTTTGTTTTGAAGACCTAATTTGGCACCTTTGTCAATTAGTTGGAAAGCGCGATCAAAATCTTCTTTGTCTAAAACTTTAGTAAAATAATTAGTAAAAATATCGCCCATTGATTTGGTTAGCTCTTCATCACTTAAATTTTTAATATCAGGTCTCTTGGCATCGGCACTAAGAATATCATTTCTCACTTCAAATTTCTTGGCATCATCAGCAACTTGTCGCAAATAGCTGCGATAATTTTCAAGTGTCCATTCCTCACCATTTCTACCAAAAGTTTTAGCTACAAAAACTTTGAGCTGATCATCTTTTTTAAAGATAACATTTAAGCCTTCGCCTGAATCAAGAAAAGCTTCAATGATACTATATTCTTTATTAGTAATTAAATGAGGAAGGCGATCGCCATAAGATTTTGCAATACTTCCAGTATATTCATCACCATGCAAAAATAGCAGCTGGTTATTTTGAAGATTTTGATTTAACTCACAATAATAATAGCTTTGCGGATTAAGAAGTTGATTAACATTTTTGCCAATAAAACAAGAAGAGAGATGAATTTGATTTAATATTGCATTTTCAGCAGAATTTATTTTTTCAAGAATATCGTTAAGAGCAATTGATGCTTCAAGATTTATATTCATAATTGGCATTGGCACTTCCGACTCTATGCCATGGGTATTAACAACAATCGTATCATATTTTGCAGAACTTAGCTCTAAGAGAATTTGATTGATATCAAGAGGATTTGCTATATGCGTAACCTTATCGGGATTTTTTTCAAAAAAACTTGAGAAGTAGTTACTAAATTCTTCTTTCTCAGCTGTTTTCGGAAAATTACTAACCACCAGAGTTTTGCCAGAACTTACTGATCTGATTATTGCCATTGTGAACAAGGCAAAATTGAGTAATTTTTTCATAAGTTCTGGTTCTAAAATAGATTTATCGTACAATTTGGCGGGTCTTGCGGGGGTAACTATAAGAAATGGAAATATTAGTTCAAGGATTTAAAATCAACACTGTCCAACTAAAGATAAGTTAGTTCCGAAGAAACCAAAATGAATGCTTCAAGATGCAAGGTCTGTCACTCATGCAATTAAGATTGTTGAGAAAGTTTTTCATGCTTAGAAGCTAGGCTGAGGGCCAGTTGTCGCTCATTAGAGCGAAGACTGGAGCGGGCGAAGGGATTCGAACCCTCGACATCCACCTTGGCAAGGTGGCACTCTACCACTGAGCTACGCCCGCGCTTAAATTATTTTTTAGATTTTGAATTCGAAAAAAATAAATGTTCTCAAAAGAAATTCATGAGGACTTAAAACGAAGGTCGCGGAATCTAGGAATCGAAAAATAATTTGCAATGTTCAATTCGTAAAAGTAATTTTATTTCTCTTTTTAAAGCGTCGTCCTTCCTTTATTTTCAAAGTTTCTTAAAGATTTTTAAATATGAAAATTTCTCAAAAAATTCTGTTTGTTCCTGCTATTTTTGCTTTATTTTTTGCAACTTCTTGCGTTGAAACTGTGATTGTTGGCGCAACAACAGCTGGAGTTTTAACCGTGCGTGAAAAAAGTTTCAAAAGCACGCAGAAGGACGTGGTTATTGCCAGCAAGTTAGGTACAGAATTTATTTCTAAAGGTTTAAAAAATCCGGGAAATTCGATTGATATTTCAGTAAATGAAGGTCGCGTTTTATTAACCGGAATCGCTCGCGACCCTGAAAAAGCAAAGCTTGCCAATCAATTGGCGTGGAAAGTTTCTGGTGTAAAAGAGGTGATTGATGAAATTCAAGTTAGTGAAGAAGAAAATTTACGTGCTGCTGATTTTGGTCGCGCTTTTATGGATTATGTAATCACTTTCGAAATTGAAACCAAATTGCTTTTCATAAGTGATGTTGCAACCGTGAATTACAAAATTACGACAGTGAATAAAACCGTTTATTTACTTGGTTTGGCTAATGATAATTCAGAAATGCAAAAGGTTTTGACAATGGTTGCAAAAGTTAGCGGTGTCAAAAAAGTTGTTAATCACATAATTTTAGTTGATGACAATAGACGCGGATAATAACCAAATTGTAACTTTTGGTTGTCGCTTAAATGCTTACGAAAGCGAAGCGATAAAAGAAGCGCTGAAAAAAACTGACCAGAAAAACCTGATTGTTTTTAATTCTTGTGCCGTAACAAGTGAAGCGGAGCGCGAGTTGCGCCAAGCTGTGCGCCGTGCCAGAAAAAATAATCCCGAAGCCAAAATTGTTGTAACAGGTTGCGCCGCGCAAATTGATCCGCAAAAATATGCCAAAATGGCAGAAGTTGATTTAGTTTTAGGCAATGTCGAAAAATCTAATCCGCAAAGTTACGGCTTATTGTCGCAACAGATTCCAAAACAAGTTCAGGATGACGAAGATCTTGGGAAAATTTCTCTACATTGTCATCCTGAAATTGTTTTTGAATCTATTATTGACATCGCTTCCAAAGATATTTCCCACAAAGATCGCCTATTTTTTGAAAACCGCAACGCCGCCGCAAATTTTTTAACCACCAACGAAACCAGCAAAATTAAGGTTAACGACATTATGTCGGTTCGTGAAACTGCGCCGCAATTAGTTTCTTATTTTGAAAATCAAACCCGCGCTTTTTTAGAAATTCAAAATGGCTGTAATCATCGTTGCACTTTTTGCATAATCCCATTTGGTCGCGGCAATTCACGCTCGGTGGCGTTTGGTGAAATTGTTGAACAGGCAAAAAAAATGGTGGCGTTGGGGCATAAAGAAATTGTTTTAACGGGAGTTGATATTTCGGGCTATGGCGAAGATTTAGCCGCGCCAATTACGCTTTCAAAAATGATTAAGCGTTTTTTAAAACTAGTTCCCGAACTGCCGCGCTTGCGCTTATCTTCAATTGACATTGCCGAAATTGACGAAGAATTTTTCGATATTTTAAAAAACGAACCGCGTTTTATGCCTTATTTGCATTTAAGCGTGCAATCGGGCGACGACCTGATTTTAAAAAGAATGAAACGCCGCCATAATCGCCAACAGGTTTTAGATTTTTGCGCGAAAGCCCGCCAAATAAGGCCAGAAATCACTTTTGGCTGCGACATTATCGCGGGTTTTCCCACCGAAACTGACGAAATGTTTGAAAATTCGGTGCGATTAATCGAACAAGCGCAAATTATTTTTACCCACATTTTCCCTTATTCAAAACGCGAAGGAACGCCCGCCGCCAAAATGCCGCAAGTTAATGGCACAATCATCAAAGAACGCGCCAAAATTTTGCGCGAAGCTGGGCAAAAAGAATTGCATAAATTGTTAAAAAAACAAATCGGAAAAACTATAAGTGTGATTGTTGAAAAAGATGGTATCGGTAAATCAGAAAATTTCTTAGATGTAAAAATTAGCGATGAAGCTAAAAAAATAAAATCCGGCGATATATTGGAAATTCAGGTTTGTGGAACAGAAGAAAATTTTCTTATTGCGAATAGATCCTGAATCAAGTTCAGGATGACGATATGGTGAAGTTTGTACTTGAACTCAAAACCTCTCTGTCATCCTGAACTTGATTCAGGATCTATCGATATTCGTCGCATAGTTAAATATAATTTAATGATTTTTGACTGATGAACCGAGATCACAAAAATACCGAAAAATATTTTACTGCTTTAGAAGAAATTGCCCAAGAAAATTATGAGAGAAATTTTCGTAAAAAAGCTGCGGCAGAATTTTCTGAATATGTAAATAATTTAGCTCAAGATTTTGAATCACTATATAAAAATGCTAAAGCCGATCGCGTTAAAGAAATTATAACTAATCCCCAAATATTTGAAGAGTTGATGCCACAAATGCAGCCGTTGCAACTGGCAAATTTTCTGGGCGGGGCAAAAAAATTCTTTAAGAAAAACGACTTACAAAAATCTTCAATAGAATGTTTGCGCGATTCATTTTTGAACGCACTTTTTTCAGAAAAACCGTCAGAAATTTCTGAGGGTTTTGCCAATTTAGCGCAGATGGAATTTACCAAGGAAGATTTTGGAAATCTTGATCAAAAGCAGATTGCGCGAGCGGTGAATAAGATTTTGGCAATTGAAAATACTTTTGATATTTCGTCCACTTTATGCGGTTTACTCAATTTTGGTTTTATTGACCGCAATTTTTTAAATTTTCTGGTGATTCCAAGTTTTAAAAAACAGGAAATGTCTTACAGCCATGATTTTGCTGCCTTTTATTCGCTTCTGAGATTTGAATTTTATTGCCAAAAAATTTTAGGAACTAATTTTTTTAGTGAAGAATTTGTCAAAAAAATTGCCGCTGAAATTCCTAAAAAAAATACTGATAATGTTAAAAGTGAATTGCAAAAAGGAATCGCGCATTTTTTGCAAATACAGTCTGGATGCGAGGTTTTTGAAGAAGTGATGCAGAATTTTTATGGGGCTCCGATTTTAGAAACTGATATAGTTTTATACAAAGATGATGCGAAGTTTTTTATCGAAGTTGATGGTCCGTCACATTTTTATGAAAATGAAAAAGATGAGTATTTTTTAACCCATAAAACTATAGTGCGAAACCAGATGTATGAAGCGTTAGTGCGTGAAAAAGTTGAAAATGGTGATAAAATATTTTTTGTAAATTTGCCATTTTTTGAAATCAGAAAGGCTAATCGGGAGAATAGTTTGGGGAAATATTTGGAAGAGAAGTTGGGTGTGAATTTTTAGAATGGAAAGGTGATTTGGAGTTGACGACAAAATTAATCGCCGCGATACTTGCGCGCTGTTCAAAAGCCGCTTTTAATAAAAACCAAAATCTGCCAAATTCGACACAAATCGAATTTGATTAAGTATAAATTAAAACAATGACAATCTCGCAAAAATCTTACCTAGAATCTAAATCATGGGCGTTTGAAGAAGCGCGTCGTATATTGGCAAAAGTTGGTGGTAAAACTCCAAAAAAAGGTTATGTTCTTTTTGAAACTGGCTATGGCCCGTCTGGTTTGCCGCATATTGGAACCTTTGGCGAAGTTGTACGTACATCGTTCGTGCGTCACGCGTTTCAATGTTTGGCGCCGGAAATTCCAACGCGCATGTTTTGCGTTTCTGATGATATTGACGGGCTGCGCAAAGTGCCAGAAAACGTGCCGCAGCAAGATTTGGTGCGGGCGAATTTGGGTCGTCCACTAACTTCGGTTCCTGATCCTTTTGGAACTCACGAATCTTACGGACACAACATGAACGCCCGTTTGCGCGGTTTTCTCGATGGTTTTGGTTTTGAATATGAATTTATCAGCGCCACTCAAAAATATAAATCGGGCGCGTTTGATTCTACAATGTTGCGCGTGCTTGAAAAATATGACGAATTGATGGATTTGATGTTGCCAAGTTTGGGCGTTGAACGCCAAGAAACTTATAGCCCGTTTATGCCAATTGATTTAGAAAGCGGAATTGTAATTGATAAAGGCGTGAAAGGCGTAAATAAAGAAAAAGGCACCGTGATTTATGTTGATGGAAATGGCGTTGAAAAAGAAGTTTTGGTTGTGGGAGGAAATTGCAAATTACAGTGGAAAATCGATTTCGGCGCGCGCTGGTATTCGCTGGACGTTGATTATGAAATTTATGGCAAAGATCACCAGCCAAACGAAAAAATTTATCGCCGCGTTTGCGAAATTTTAGGCGGCACGCCGCCAGTAAATTTCACTTACGAAATGTTTTTGAGCGACACTGGCGAAAAAATTTCTAAATCAAAAGGCAACGGAATCTCGGTGGAAGATTGGTTGAAATATGCGCCAGCTGAATCGATGTCGCTTTTCATGTATCAAAAACCAAAAACGGCGAAGCGGCTTTATTTTGACGTAATTCCCAAAGCGATGGATGAATATTTAACTTTTGCGACTGCTTTTGAAAAACAAGAAGAAGCCGCAAAGCTTGATAATCCTGCTTTCCACATTCACCAAGGAAAAATTCCTGCTATCAATTTTAATTTGAGTTATTCGCTTTTGCTTAATTTGGCGAGCGCGTGCAACCCTGAAAATGACGACGTGCTTTGGGGTTTTATTTCTAAATATCAAAGCGGGATTTCAAAAGAAAATTCACCACTTTTGGCAAAAATGGCTGAAAGCGCAATTAATTATTACAACGACTTCATTAAGAAAAATAAAAAATTCCGCGAAGCCACCGACGCAGAAAAAGCGGCACTTCGCGAGTTAGTTGAAACTTTAAAAAATGCCACAAAAGAAGAGAAAAAAGATGGCGCGCTTTTGCAAAATCTGGTTTTTCAAGTGGGTAGAAATCACGGTTTTGAAACCAAAATGCGCGACTGGTTTTTGACGCTTTACCAAATTTTGTTAGGTCAAGATCAAGGCCCGCGAGTTGGCTCTTTTATTGCTTTATTTGGGATTGAAAATTTTATAAATTTAGTAAATGACAAAATTTAATTCAGAAAATCCAGATCCAAGAAATAGATTTAAACCAGAAGAACAAGGCTTGAACTTGGATGATATGTTGAATTTTATTGAGGAAATAAAAAAGCACGGATTCAACGCCACCAATCCGAAAGCGCAGGAAATTTTGAAAAAATTTCCGTACAAGTTGCAGGAATATTTAATTGAGATTGAGAAGATCAAAAAAGATAAAGAAAAAGAAAATCCCAACGAAACTCTTGCAGAAAAAGAAAAAAGAAAAAAAGAAAATTCTGAGCGTAGCAATAAAATTGCTCAGGAACTTTTCATCATCGCCTGCGCTTCAGAAATGCCGCTGGACAAGGCTTTGCAGTTCCATGAGAATTGCGGATTTGGCGTAAAAGAATTAAGTCAATTTGGTGAAAATGGTTTAAGTCCATTATCTGCGATGATGCTGTCGGATAAATCTCCAGAAGAGATGCAAAAAGTTATTGATAAGGGTGCCGATATTAATGAAAAAAGCCCATCTGGCATGACTGTAACTGATTTGGCAGTTTTAGTTGGTAATGAAAAAATGGTCGAAACTTTAGAGCAAAAAGGTGGAAAATTAAATCTGGTTTCCAAAGAAATAGGGCGCGAAACAGAAGCTGAAGAAGAGCGCGAAAAAGGTCGTGAAAAATCACGGGAACGTGAACAAGAAAAACAGCAGCGCCAGATTCAAAAAAAACAGGAAACCGCGCAAAGAGAGCAGGCGGCGCGTGAATTAAAGCAACAAATGGCTGAAGAAAGAATTCAGCAGCAGCAAATTGCGCGGCAAATGCAAATGGTGATTGTGCGTGAAGCTATGGAAGTTCATGAAGAGCGTCGTGCAGAATTATTGAAGAAAAAAAAGGAACTGCAAAAAATCAAAGAAGAATCTGATGCAAAATTGCGGGAGCAGGAAGAGCAGTTAAAAGTGCAAAATGCAGAAATTTTTAAAGAGCAGCAGTTTAAAAATGAGGAGAAAAAAATCGAAAAACCTCCGATTTCAGAATTAGAAAAAATGTTGGGAACAACATTGGTTGATTTGAATATCGATAAATTATTATTTCACGCTGTAAGAAATGGCCAACAAACTAGGGCACTTTTATTGGTGCGCTTTGGTGGCAATGTTAATCACCGAGAAAATAATATTAGTGTTTTGGATGCGGCGGTTGCAAATGGTAATAATTCACTAATTGCAACTTTGTTTACTTTCTCATCACCCGATACAATTAAGAAAGCATTGGCAGTTGTTGATGCTAATCCACAAGCGCACAGATTATTGGAAAATCTGGTTAATGAGCAGGAAAAAATTGAGCAGAAAATTTTGCCGCGAGAGGTTGTAATTGAAGCTTTGCCGCAAGTAGTTGAGAAAAAAATAAGCGATGAAGTTGTAATTGAAAAATTGCCTGTGGCTAAAGCTGAAATTAAAGAAGAAGTTGCGGTTATTTTGTCAAATAAAGAGGTTCTTGAAGTTGTTGAGCCAGTAGTAAAAGCAGAGATTATTTTAGAGCCAAAACTAAAAAATGATTTTAAAATAGTGGAAGAATTATCAGAAAAAGAATCAGTCGTAATCAAGCTAGAAGAAATTAAGCAGGAAATTTTGCCTATAGTTCAAGCGCAAGAAGATTTGCCGGATACTTTAAGAAGTGAAGTTTTGTCCGAAGTTTCTGAAATAAAAATAAGTAAAGCAGCGGTAATTGAGCTAGAAGAAATTGAGTTTGAGGTTGCAAATAATGAAGGTGTAATTGGAAAACTGCCATTGTCGCAAGTTGAAGAGGAAGTTTTAAATCTTGATGAATTTGAGATTGTTGAGCCAGTGATAAAAACAGAAATTTTAGAACCAAAGATCAAAGATGATTTTGAAATAGAAAAAGTATTATCGGAAGAACAAGAAGAAGATTTGCAAGATGAAGTTGAATTTCTGGAAGAAATTTCTCCAGATTTAAATCAATTGGTAAGTGAATTTGATGCAATAATTCAACCAGATGAACTATTGTTGACAGAAGAAAATTCAGTTGATTTGCCGCAAGAAAATGAATTTTTAGAAGATTTTATACAGGATTTAAAAGGCTCCAAGACTATTGAAGAAGATTTAGAAAATGAAATTCCCAGTGAATTAGAAGAGACAAAAAGTCTAGATCTGGATATTCAAATACAAGAATTTAACGAAGAAATTACTCCGCAAATTTTGCAAAAAACAAGCGATGAAATTGAGATTAAAACAGTTTTTCAAGACATGGTTTTAAATTCTGAAGATTTAGAAAATGTGATGATTCTTAAATCACCAATTCCTGAAAAAGAGTTGCCAATTCTTAAAAAACAGGATTCTGAAATTGGCGATGAAGAAGGTGAAAATAATGCTGCGCTGGAATCGCAAAGAATTTTATATGATTTAGAAGAGTCGAAGAAAAAATCCCACAAACAAAAAGATGAATTTGAATTGCCATTACCAACTGCGCAAGTTCAGGCTGAAGAATTTAATGATATTGTTAAACCACCAAAAGCAGATTTATTAACTCAGGAAAAAGATTCTAAATCGGAATTGCAAATAGATGAAGATGAAATTTTTATATCACAATTTGGTACTGAAAAATCTGAGGATTTCAAAACAGCAATTTTAGAAATCAGAGATATTTTAAGAGAAAATGAAGGTCAGGAATTTAAAGAAGAAAGTGAATTTTCTGATGATAAAAAACTTTCTTTTGATCTGGGCGAAGCTCCTTCCAAATCTCCAATTCCTGTTTCAGCAATAAAAACTTCGATTAATCGCAAAGCAAGCCGGAATTGCGATGGCAGCTTAATTTAAGCGACGAATTTTTTAACTTCGTGGATGATATTTTTAAAAGTGTCGATTTCGTAATTATCGTGAACTCCCTGCAACACTGAAGCCAAGCGCTCCAATCCCATCCCGGTGTCGATACATGGTTTTGGAAGTGGAACCATTGTTTTATCAGCTTTTTTTTCAAACTGCATAAAAACTAAATTCCAGATTTCGGTAAAACGATCGCCATTTTCATCTTTGCTTCCCGGAGGTCCGCCGAAAATTTTATCACCATGATCGTAGAAAATTTCTGAGCAAGGGCCGCAAGGGCCAACGTCGCCCATTGACCAAAAATTATCATCAGTTGCGATGCGAATTATTTTTTCTTGTGGCAGGCCGGCAATTTTTTTCCATAAATTTGCGGCCGTCTCGTCATTGTGGTAAACTGTGACTAAAAGCTTTTCTTTACTGATTTCGAACTCTTTGGTTAATAAATCCCAAGCATAAAAAATTGCTTCTTCTTTGAAATAATCGCCAAACGAAAAATTGCCCAACATTTCAAAAAAAGTGTGGTGACGTGCGGTGAATCCAACATTATCAAGGTCATTATGTTTTCCGCCGGCGCGCACACATTTTTGTGAAGTGGCAGCACGTTTGAATTTTGGAACTTCAACGCCAGTAAAATAATTTTTAAACTGATTCATGCCCGCATTGGCAAACATCAAAGTTGGATCATTATGCGGAATTAAAGGAGATGACGCAATAATTTCATGCCCATTTTTGGCGAAATATTCTAAAAATTTAGTGCGGATTTGGTTGGTCGAAAGCATCTTAAAAAAATTCATTAAACTGTTGCGGATAGGCGAATTTACTTCGCCTGCAGCAACTCAATATTTCCTAAAACGCGTAAGCGTTTTAAACTAAATGTAAGACAAGCTATAAGCCGGATTTTGTATCTGATTTCTCAGGTGACGATCATTCATCTAGGATTAACATCGCTGTTAACCTCAAGCAACCTACCCGAATGACGATGTGATGGGACATCTGTTCATTAAAGAACCTGCCATTCCTATTTGGTCTTGCTCTAAATAGGGTTTTTCCAAATGCATGTTACCATGCAAGCGCGTGAGCTCTTACCTCGCGTTTTCACCCTTACGGTTTATGCAACCCCATCGAAAGCGCTAACGCGTCGACTCGCGCCCCTTAAATAAGGGAAGCATGGGAAGCATAGCTTCGCGGTATATTCTCTGTGACACTTTCCCTCGGAAGCCCTATAGATTCAGGCTTCGCGGTCAGCCGTTAACTGATATTTCCCCATCATAGAGTCCGGACTTTCCTCTGGTTTTCAAACACTTGCGCATTAAAACCAACGACCATCCACTTGCCTTACAAGATCGAGAAATTAAAGTGCCGCGCCTTTCAAAGCAATTTAAGATTTTAAGATTCTTTGAAAAATTTTTACAAAAAACTTCATTGTCACCCTTCGACAGGCTCAGGGTGACAATGAGTATTTTATTTATTCATGAAAAAAACCGTTTTCTCCGGAATCCAGCCCACAGGAAATTTACATTTAGGAAATTACTTAGGCTCAATTAAAAACTGGATCGATTTACAAGATCAACATCGCTGCATTTTTGGTGTGATGAATTTGCACGCGATCACGCTGCCGCAAGATCCGAAAGAACTTCAAAAAAATATTTTAGATGCGACTGCGGTTTATTTAGCGGCGGGTTTAGATCCAAAAAAATCAATAATTTTTGTGCAAGGTGAAGTGGCCGAGCATGCAGAATTGGCGTGGGTTTTGGGAACGATTACGCCGATGGGTTGGTTGAATCGGATGACGCAGTTTAAGGAAAAATCGGCAGAAAATGAAAATCTTGGGCTTTATGCTTATCCCGTTTTAATGGCCGCCGATATTTTGCTTTATCGCGCTGATTTAGTTCCAGTTGGTGAAGATCAAAAGCAGCATTTGGAGTTAACTCGTGATTTAGCGGGCGCGTTTAATCGTCGTTATAATCAGGAATATTTTAAACTGCCGGAGCCTATGATTTTAAAGGCGGTGAAGCGTATTATGTCGTTGCAAGATGGTTTGAAAAAAATGAGTAAATCGGATGAATCAGATTTGTCGCGCATTAATTTGGAAGATTCCGCGGAAGTGATTTTGAAGAAAATAAAAAAAGCAAAAACTGATTCGCTTCCAACAATTGCTTTCGATGAAAGTCGTCCCGAAATTTATAATTTGCTAAATATCTTTGCAGCGGCTTCAAACAAGTCTCCAGAAGATTTAGCCAAAGAATACGAAACCGCAGGAAATGGCAAATTTAAAACTGATTTGGCGGAAAGTTTAATTGAAAAACTGCGTCCGATTCAGGAAAATTTAGTGCGATTTAAACAAGATCAAAACTACATAAAACAAGTTTTGGAAAATGGCAAAAATCAGGCGCAGGAAATTGCGGCAAAAACTCGAAAAGAAGTTTTTGAGATTGTGGGTTTGTAAAAATCGGATAGATCCTGAAACAAGTTCAGGATGACGGAGTGGGTGTTTAGTTTGAGTATAAATTACTATCATCCCCATCGTCATCCTGAACTTGTTTCAGGATCTATTGATAATTACAGCAAAGAAAAAAATAATCACGTAACACAAAGTATGTACGAAATCCCTACAAATTTAGAAGAAGAAATTCTTCGCTTAAAAAAAGAACAAAACGCCGTGATTTTGGCGCATTATTATCAAGATCCGGAAATTCAGGATATTGCTGATTTTGTTGGCGATTCTCTTGATTTGTCGCGCAAAGCCGCCGCAACCGATGCCGATGAAATTGTTTTTTGCGGCGTGAAATTTATGGCGGAAGTGGCAAAAATTTTATCACCTTCAAAAAAAGTTTTAATTCCCGATTTAAAAGCGGGATGCAGTTTAGAAGATTCTTGCCAGCCGCTACCTTTTGCAGAATTTAAGAAAAAATATCCTCACGCAATTGTGGTGACTTACATCAATTGTTCCGCTGATATCAAGGCTTTGTCCGATATTATTGTTACTTCGACTAATGCGAAAAAAATCATTGAGCAAATTCCGGCAGATCAAGAAATTATTTTTGCGCCAGACCAACATTTAGGCCGTTATTTGATCAAAGAAACCGGACGCAAAATGATTTTGTGGAATGGAAGTTGTATGGTTCATGAACAATTTAGCGAAAAAGAATTGGTAAAATTAATTACCAATCATCCAAATGCCAAAGTGATTGCACATCCCGAATGCCCGCAAACTCTGCTTTCATACGCACATCATATTGGTTCAACTTCATCGCTTTTGAAATATACAAAAGATCATCAAGGTGAAGAATTTATCGTTTTGACCGAGCCGATGATTATTCATCAGATGAAACAAAGTAATCCGAGTGGTAAGTTTTACGATTGCCCGTTTGTCGATAAAGCAGGATGTACATTGTGCAACACTTGTCCATACATGCAGTTAAATACTTTGGAGAAGCTTTATTTGGTGATGAAATATGGTAATGAATCAAAGTTTGGTGGTGAATTGCAGATGGATGAAGAGTTGAGAGTGAAGGCGGAGAAACCTTTGCGCAAAATGCTTGAGATGTCTTAAAATCTTTTACTCCTCTCCAATCACCTCAAAATTTATCATATCACCGCAAGTAGCTTTCAAGCTTTCTGTATAGCCGCGAATCTTGATATCAGCTTCTTTTTGGCATTCGTAAATATATTTCTGCCGCAATTTTGTTAGTTCAAATTTAGTATAAAGTCCGGATTTAGAATTAATTTTTTTCGCTTCTTCTTTTTTTAAATCTTTCGCATTTTTTCCATTTTTAACTTCAGTTCCAAACTGTGAATCATCAATTCCCAGTGCTGCAAAACTATAATTATTATAAAAATCTGAGTTATTTTTCGTGCGCTCAATATCTTTATTTTTTTGCTCATTTACCTGTAAATATTCATCAGGAAATTCGATATAAGAACGACGTTGGCAAATTGTTTTTTCTTCCGATTCTTTTTTAAATCTCTTTTTTTCAATCTCGCTAAAACACTTGCGCGAGCGTTCTTGCGCGAGGGTGCAATTTTTATAATTTATGTTATTTAAATTATATTTTACACAAGTTGGATATTGCGCTTTTGCAGCATTGAAGAGTCGAGTTTCTTCATCAATTCTTTGATCGACCACAAAACCAATATCGTAAGAACTATTTGGATAATCCAAGTAATCAACATTGCCATAAGGCGGAACCAATTGTTGTTCGGCAATTAAAGCGCGGCGGCAGGCGAAATAATCATCAATTTTTGCCTGATCTTCAGTTGCAATAATATAGCCTAATTTTAAGCATTGCTCATGTTGGCGTTGATCCATTTTTTTATTCTCGCGAGTTAAAATCGATTCTGGCGTGTCAGCAAGTTTTAGAGAAATTTTGGCAATTAAATCGCTGATATCGAGATTATGTTTTGCATCTTCCGGCAATCTGCTATCTGTTAAAATCCGGTATTTAGCAAGCGACAAGCGGCAGCGCCAGTAAAGGCCGCTTTTTAAATCAGTGTTTTTATTGAAATCAATTTTCAATGATGAACAAAAAGCGTGATCTTGTTTTTCCAATGCTTGAATTTCAGGCAAAGTAGAAAGAGTAAAAGGATCGACTTTTGGCGCTTGGCTGCAATTATTTATTATGCAAAAAAACGCGGTGAAAATGATTGTGTAGATTTTTTTTTGCATGAAAATTTTTAGAACTTTAGGATCTTTTAGAATTTATAAAAAAATTAACTCTAGTTTCAACATGCATCTTTTAGTTGGTCTCGGAAATATTGGTCGTGAATATGAATTAACCCGCCATAATTTCGGTTTTATGTTAATGGATCAAATCCTTGATGATTATGGCTTCCAAGTGCAGTCGAAAAAATTTAAAAGCGAAGTTTTTTATGGCGAAATTGATGGTAGAAAAATTTTGGCGCTAAAGCCGCAAACTTTTATGAATCGTTCCGGTTTTTCAGTTGCGGAAGCGGCAAATTTTTATAAAATTGAAACCAAAAATATTTTAGTTTTTCATGATGATCTTGATTTGCCGCTTGGCAAAGTAAAAGTAAAAGTTGGCGGCGGACATTCTGGACATAATGGTTTAAGATCAATTGATGAAATGGTTGGAAAAAATTATATGCGCTTGCGCTTGGGAATTGGCCGACCGGAAAATGCCGAATATAATACGGCGGATTATGTTTTAGGCAAATTCAGCGCTGCAGAAAATGAACAGGTAAATAAAGTTAACGAAAAAGCTTCTGATTTGCTTGAGGAATTATTAGAAGGAAGAGTTGATAGTTTTTTGAACAAGTTTCATATTCATAAGTAAATTGATGTATTTTATCTGTTGTTAGAATTTTTCTAAAATAAGTTAAAACTACTTTTAATCTTCTATTTGTAGTCAATGATCCACCAAAAATTTTCCTAGCGCGCTTTTACACTAATTGAACTTTCTGCCGTAATTGTAATCATAGGAATTTTGGTGGCAGGAGTAATGGTGGGAACTAACCTTATAAAAAAATCACGTATTCTGACGGTGCAAACTATTACTAATTCTTCCCCGATTAATGGTATAAAAAATGCAGCACTTTGGCTGGAAAGCAGATTGATGATAGCTTTAAGCCTACTGAAAATTCTGATAATGATCCAGTTACTGTTTGGTATGATAAAAAGCCTACTTCTACAAAAATTTCTGTAACTTCTGTTGGAAGCGGTCCAGTTTATTCAAATACAATTAATTATGTTCATGCTGTAAAATTTGCAGGAAGTAATGCTAATTATTTACAAATTGCTGATGCCAGTTTTTTAAATGGTACTGATTATACGATTTTTGTTTTAGAAAAAAGAGAATCAGCAAGCGCGAATAATTATTTTATTGGCGATAGTTCTATAAATACAGCTAATCAAAACCTGATTTTAGGATATAATTCTGACCAACAAGTGCTTCATTCGCAAGCTGGATCAAATTCTTATAATTCATCTATTTCTAGCTATTCTAATTCCAGCGGGCCAAGGGTTTTTACCTTTATTTCAGATTCTGCACAGGGCAAAAAAACCTATATTAACGGAACGTTGGCGGCTCAAAGCTCTGACACAGCGGCACTAAATAATATTACCAGCTTAGCGATCGGTAAAGGTTACAGCGGGCAAATTGGTGAAATTGCGATTTTTACTCGGGCTTTAAAAACAGAAGAAAGAAAGTCTACAGAAGATTATCTGGGAAAAAAATGGACAACAAAAATCAGCCGTGATCTGGCCACAAGTTGTGTGGATTATATAGTAACTGATAATGGTTGCGATATGTCGATGGCAACTTGTTCAATTAGCCAGACAGGTGTGAGTGCAACTGTTTCTCCAGCATCGAGTTCAACTCCTTTAACTTGCAATATTTTACATTATTCAGGGTCAGTTAATTATACTTGCATCAATGGAAATCCTACTGTTTCGGGAGCTTGCACATGTACAACGGGCTACATAGGAACCGGATGTTCCACCTTACCACAAAGTGGCGGCGGTGGTGGTGGCGGAGCTTATTCAAAAATTACTAATTTATCTTTAACTGCTGGTGCTTCAGTTGCTTACTCTGTTGGTGCCGGAGGATCTGCTGGATTTAATGGATCTAATGGCGGTGCTGGAGGAGATACATGGTTCAATGGCGCAACATTTGGTGCAAGTTCTGTAGCTGCCAAAGGTGGTTCTGGCGGAATTACGACTAGTTATGGCGCTGGTGGTACAAGTGGAGCTTATGCTGGTGGCGGTGGTGGCGGATCAGGTGCTGATGCTTCAACATATGGTGGAGCTGGCGCTGCCGGTATTATTGTGATAAAATATTAATCCAAGAGAAATAGAAAAATAAAAATGTAATTTTTATAAGATCTAAATGAGGCAAAATTTGCTCTTAAATATAAGTATTAGTTATGACATATTTCTCTAAAAAAGTTTCAAGTGCCTTCACTCTAATCGGGTTATCCGCCGTCATCGCAATCATCGGAATCCTAATCGCCGGCTTAATGGGAGCTACAGGTTTAGTCAAAAAATCCAAAATCGCTGCTGCTCAAAGTTTAACTAGCGCAGACGCTGCTATTGCTCATTCTCAAGGAACTGGAAATGTTTATAATTCAAATGTCAGCACTTAACTCAAGTTCTAGCGATACTGCGAGAATATTCACCTTCGTTTCTGATTCGACTAATGGTAAAAAAACTTACA
>CAIZZE010000067.1 GCA_903937405.1 uncultured Alphaproteobacteria bacterium
GGATGTTTGGACACATCAAAGAAAGGGTAAAAATTCATCGCGGACTTACCAAAAATCGGAGGAAAAAAGCGGTGAAATTTTTGCTGAAAAACTGGGGGCGAAAAGTGGATTTTTAGCCCCCCATTTTTTTAATTATGCCACTTTTTCTAACACCGGATAATTCATAAACATATTGACATCCTCATGCATGAGGATGTCGTAACCTTGATCGAAATCTTGTTTTGTTGCGCGTTCTAAAGTAATTTACATTACTTGCGCAACCTTTTAAATCCTGCTTCTAAATCATCTTTTAAATCTTGAATATCTTCCAAACCAACATTGATTCTCAAACAGGTTTTATTGCTGTGAGCCCATTTCGTAATTGAACGGACACCGCTTGGATCAATTGGCAGAATTAATGATTCGTAGCCGCCCCAAGAATATCCCATTGCGTAATAATGAAGTTTGTCAACCATACGCGCCAATGATTCGTTGGAATATTTGCGATCTAAAATGATGGTGAATAATCCCGCTGCTCCTGTAAAATCGCGCTTCCAAAGCTTATGATTTTCATCTGATTCCAAAGCCGGATATAAAACTTTTTCTACTTCTGGTCTTGCTTCAAGCCACTGCGCCAATTCCAGCGCTGATTTAAAGCAATGATCCATACGGATTTTTGTAGTTCTCATGCCGCGCTGAACCATGTAAGAAGAAAATGGAGTTGCTGTTACAGCCATGTATCTAAAGGCTTCGTACATTACGCGGAAATGTTTTTCCTGAACTGTAATTGAGCCCATCATCACATCAGAATGGCCATTAATATATTTTGTCAATGCGGTTACAACCACATCAACACCATGTTCAAGCGGTTTGAAATAAATTCCGCTAGCCCAAGAATTGTCAATAATAGTTACAACTCCCATTTTTTTGGCAACTTTGCAAATTGCCGGAACATCTTGAATCTCAAAACTCAATGATCCCGGGCTTTCAAGGAAAATTACTTTGGTGTTTTTCTTGATTAGTTTTTTGATATCTTCACCAATTTTTGGATCGTAATAAGTGGTTTCAATTCCAAGTTTTTTCAAAAATTTATCAGCAAAACTACGAGTTGGCGAATAAACATTATCCACCAAAAGCATGTGATCGCCCTGCTTTAAAAATGCTACAAGAGCCGTGTTAATGGCTGCAGCGCCCGAAGCAGTTACGAAAGAATTATAACCACCATCAATTTCAGCAATTGCTCTTTCTAATGCAAAATTAGTTTGAGTTCCATAACGGCCATATTTCAATTCATATGGTTCGACCAAATCATTATTGGAATAGCCGCGTTCAGCGTAGATTAAATCTTTCAACGTTGGAAAAACGATTGTTGAAGATTGATAAATCGGTGGATTAACCATCCATCCTTGCTCTTTTGGATCACGTCCCGCATGTACGATGCGGGTTGCTTCATGCATTTTTTTATCCATTTTTACCTCAACAAATTGTCAGTAGAAAGAAGTGGTCCTAATTTTTTTCCCGCCAGAATATGCACATGAAAATGTGGCACAGTTTGGTGTGAATCAGAACCAATATTAGAAATTAAACGAAAGCCTGTTTTATCAGCGCCAACTAAGGCGGCAATTTCACCGACCTTTTTAAAAAAGTAAGAAATATCTTCGGGATTTGCGGTCGAAACAAAAGACTGAAAATCAGAATATTCGCCTTTGGGAATTACCAGAACATGAATTGGCGATGCTCTGGAAATATCACTAAAAGCCAAAACTTTTTCATCTTCATAAATTTTTTGCGATGGAATTTCACCGCAAATAATTTTGGCAAAAATATTATTTTTTTCGTAAGCCATATTTATGAAGAATGAAGATTTATTTTACTCTTTCAACATCAGCTGCAACGCGAACTTTAACCATTGCATCCGGATCTTGAACTTTGCCATCGCGGCCAGCGCCTTTTTTAAGTTTATCAACCAGTTCCATGCCTTTAATTACACGACCCCAAACTGTATATTGATTATCCAAAAATCTTGAATCTTTGGTTACAATAAAAAATTGGCTATTTCCACTATCAGGATTTGCGGCGCGAGCCATTGAAACTGCACCACGAATATGAGGTTCATCAGAAAATTCTGCTTTCAAATCAGGCAATTTGCTGCCACCCATTCCAGTTCCTGTAGGATCACCGGTTTGCGCCATAAAACCATCAATTACGCGGTGAAACACAATTCCATCGTAAAATTTTTGACGGGTTAAAGTTTTAATTCTTTCCACATGTTTTGGAGCAATTTTTGGTAACATCTCAATTACAATGCGACCCGATTTAAGATCGATATAAAGAATATTTTCCAAATCCTGAGTGGCTTTTGGTGCTGCTGACGCTTGATTCATAACAGAAAAAATTAAAGTTAAAAAAGTAAAAATATTAAAAAGTTTTTTCATAAAATACGAAATGGAGTTTAGAAAAATTGACTTGTCGTGCGGATTAAAAGTTTTTAGGTAGATGAAAGAAATTTTTCAAGCTAGAGATTTTCTCAAAAAAAATCACTCATAAAAAAAGCTCGATAAACCAAAAATTGCTCTTGAGTCTTCGATTTTGTGTTTTTAATTTCCGAACTCTGTTCACGGAGTATATAGCTTTATTATTTCCGCACTTATAGTTTTTCCCATACAGAAGCATCATTCATTTTTAATAAAAATTATCATCAACAATTTTAAGAGGTTATTCAATGTCTATTAATAAAGTGATTTTGGTCGGTAACGTTGGCCAAGATCCTGAAGTTCGTACAACTCAAGACGGCCGCGAAATCGCCAACTTTTCCCTTGCTACATCTGAAAGCTGGAAAGACAAAGCTACCGGTGAAAAAAGAGATAAAACTGAATGGCACCGCGTCGTAATTTTCTCGCAAGGCTTAGTAAATATCGTTAAAAATTACGTTAAAAAAGGTTCAAAACTTTACATTGAAGGTTCGCTTCAAACCAGAAAATGGACTGATAGCCAAGGTATCGAAAAATTTACAACTGAAATTTCTTTACAAAATTTCAACTCAACTTTGCAAATTCTAGACGCTAGAGATCGTCAACCATCCGCAGATTCTTACTCTTCCGGCTCATCTTCAAAGCGTAATGACGTTTCAATTGAAGAAAATGATGATGAAATTCCGTTTTAAAATTAAATTCAAACAAGTTTGAATTTAGGGAATATTGAATTGCTACTTGGTAAGTAAATTCCTGAATTCGCAATTAGTATTTTTCGATAGAAAAAAAATTTTGATTTGAAAAATTTTTAGTTTAGAAAGTTTTAGCGCATCTGACGCAAGTCGGGTGCGCTAATTTTTTTGGTGAGAATTATTTTATAATCACCCCCCCATCCCTCTAAATAGGAGGAGGTCACGCATGCGCGATTGCGGAGTACCCCGAATAAACTATTTTGAGTTCAAAAATTCGAATTAAAATATTTGGGGGCAGAACCTCGAATTAAATCTTACTTTTCAATGCCTACAATCACGATTAACGGTAAAGACACTCAAGTTCCTGAAGGAATTACAATTATCCAAGCATGCGAAATTGCTGATGTTGAAATTCCACGTTTTTGCTATCACGAAAGATTAGCCATCGCCGGAAATTGCCGCATGTGTTTGGTGGAAATTGAAGGCATGCCGCCAAAGCCTGTGGCATCTTGCGCCATGCCGGTTACTGAGGGAATGAAAGTTCATACTGACACTCCAATGGTGAAAAAAGCCCGCGAAGGTGTGATGGAATTTTTACTAGCCAATCACCCGCTTGATTGCCCGATTTGCGATCAAGGTGGCGAGTGTGATTTGCAAGATCAAGCTTATCAATATGGATCTGGAAAAAGTGAATATCACGAACATAAACGAGCAGTAAAAGAAAAAAATATGGGTCCTTTGGTTAAGACTCAAATGACACGCTGCATTCAATGTACACGCTGCATACGCTTCATTGAAGATGTGGCGGGAACCGTGGAAATTGGCGCTGTAAATCGTGGCGAAGGAATGGAAATTACCACTTATTTAGAACAAAATTTAAAATCAGAATTATCGGGAAATATTATCGATCTTTGCCCAGTTGGCGCTTTAACCTCTAAGCCTTACGCTTTTAAAGCCAGAAGTTGGGAATTAAGAAAAATTGAATCAATCGACATCATGGATGCGGTTGGAAGCAATATCCGTATTGATTCGCGCGGCGTTGAAGTTATGAGAATTTTGCCTCGTTTAAACGAAGAAATTAACGAAGAATGGATTTCCGACAAAACCCGTTTCTGCTACGACGGCTTGAAATATCAGCGTTTAGACAAACCTTACGTTAGCCAAAATGGCAAACTAGTTGAAGCAGATTTTGATACAGCTTATGGCGCAATTATTGATAAAATAAAAAGCCTTAAAGCCAGCGAAATCGCGGCTTTAACTGGTCAACTTTCGGCTTCAGAAGAAATTTTTGCTCTTAAAAAATTGCTCGAAAAATTAAATATTTCCAATTTCGATTGCCGTTTAAAAAATGAAAAAATCGATGCCAAAGATCGCGCTTCTTATCTTTTCAACACAACAATTGCCGGCATTGAATCCGCAGATGTTTGTTTAATGATCGGCGCTAATCCAAGAAAAGACGCACCAATTTTAAATAGCAGAATCAGAAAAAGATTTTTATCCAAAAAATTGCAAGTTGCGACAATCGGTTGCAACCCTGATTTAACTTACGCGCATCAATATTTAGGTGACGAAGTTGCAGTTTTAAAAGATATTCTTGATGGAAAATCTGAGTTTTGTGAAATTTTAAACAAAGCCGAAAAACCAATGCTGATATTGGGTCACGATATGATCAGTGGCAAAGATGGTGATTTAATTTTGACTTACGCCAAAAAAATCGCTGAAAAATTTAACCTGATTCAAGATGGTTGGAACGGATTTAGTTTTCTTTCTAAATCTACCGGCTTGTTAAATGGCTTGGAACTTGGATTTACAAGCACTTCAAGCGCTTTAGAAATCATGAAAAAAGCTGAATCTTCTGAAATTAAAATGGTGATTTTGCATTCAGTTGATGATGATTTAGATTTCGATAAATTGAAAAATACTTTCGTAGTTTACATTGGATCCCACGGCGACAAAGGCGCGCACGTTGCAGACGTAATTTTGCCAGCCGCAGCTTACAGTGAGAAAGATGCAATTTATGTAAATCTTGAAGGTCGACCACAAAGCACATCTCACGCTGCTTTCGCGCCGGGACAAGCTAAAGAAGATTGGCAAATTATCATGGAATTGGCACAAAAAATTGGTGTTGATTTAGGATTTAAAGATCTAGCTGAATTAAGAAAAGCAATGCGAATTGCTTATCCGATTTTTGCTAATTTGGAAAAAATTTCTAAAGCCACTTGGGTGAAATCAGCTGAAATTAAAAATGATTTTTCTGATAAAAAATTAGCAGTTAAAGATTTCGATTTCTACCTAACTAACCCAATTGCCCGAGCTTCTCGTACTTTGAATAAATGCAGTGCTGAACTTGCATAATTAACGCGTTATAGATCCTGAAACAAGTTCAGGATGACGATGGGAGAAGATTTCCCAAGAAACTCCGTCATCCTGAACTTGATTCAGGATCTTTCGCGCCTTCACAGCAAATTTTCATATTAAGTATGAAAATTTAGTTGCAAAAAAATTCCACCTCACTAGTTTGCGCCGCTCCTCAAAGTCGGCTAAGTGTCATTTAAGTTAAAACCAAAAAAACAAATGTTAAAAATTCGTCTTTCTCGCGGTGGAAGAAAAAAACTTCCTTATTATCGCATTCTTGTTACTAACGCTACTTCACCTAGAGACTCTAAGTTCTTAGAGAAAATTGGAACTTATAATCCACTTCTAGCTGATGAAAAAGAAAACCGCATAACTGTAGATAAAGAACGCGCCGAACATTGGCTTTCAGTTGGCGCACAGCCAACCCAAAAAGTTGCAAAATTTTTATTAGCCCTTGGTGTTAAAGGCGCTGAAAAATTTGTTCCAAACTTCAAACCAAAAAATAAAGGTGAAGGCCTTAAGAAAAAAGCTTTAGCTCGCGTTGCTAAAGAAAAAGAAGCTGCTAATGCCGCTGCCGCAGAATCTGCTGCCGCTGCTGAAGCTCCAAAAGCTGAAGAAACTACTGTGTAATTAGTTTTTCCTAGTCCAAAAGACTTAAGGAAAACGAGCCCTTCGGCTTAAAGTCGGAGGGCTTTATTTTTTTCTTTTCCTCATGTTTTCTATTCCCAAGCAGTTGCTGATTGCCACCAATAATAAAGGTAAATTTTTTGAGATCGAATCTCTTTTAAATCAAATCAACATTAAAGCCGTTCCTACTTTTCAATTTAATATTGAAGAACCAGAAGAAACTGGCAAAACCTTCGCTGAAAATTCCCTGCTTAAAGCGCGATATTACGGCTCTAAAACAGGTTTAATGGCATTAGCCGATGATTCAGGATTATGCGTTGACGCAATCAATGGCGAACCCGGAATTTATTCAGCGCGCTTTGCCAAAAATGATCGCGGCGAAAGTGATTTTAATTTTGCTTTTGAAAAAATTTCTGCTGCCATAAAAAATAATAATTACGCAGCGCATTTCATTTGCAATTTGGCTCTTTTTGATCCGAAAACCAATTTTGAAATTTCTTTTGAGGGTCGGGTCGATGGCAATTTAACTTTCCCAGCACGGGGAAATAAAGGCTTTGGCTATGATCCGATTTTTATAAAAAATGGCATGACTCAAACTTTTGGCGAAATTGATCCTAAGCAAAAAGACCAAATTTCACACCGCGCTGCTGCATTTTTAAAGCTGGTAAATTGGTTAAAAAATTCTGGCTTGTAAAAGCACTTATCAAAATTATGTAAGTATGAATATGTGTTAGATCCTGAAACAAGTTCAGGATGACGATATTGGGAGATTGATCCCAAAACAAACTCCGTCATCCTGAACTTGTTTCAGGATCTAACCTCACAATTAAATAATTATTACCAAAATGAGCAAAAGAGATTATTACGAAATTCTTGGTGTTTCGCGCAATGCTTCAGCTGATGAAATAAAAAAATCTTACCGTAAATTAGCGATGCAATTTCATCCAGATCGCAATCCCGGCAACAAAGAAGCTGAAGCTAAATTCAAGGAAGCAACCGAAGCTTATGAAGTTTTAAAAGACGACCAAAAAAAATCTGCTTACAATCAATTCGGTCATGACGCTTTTTCCCAAGGTGGCGGTCAAACTCGCGGCGGAAATAGCGGCGGAGCGGGAATGGGTGATTTTGATTTCAACGATATTTTCAGCAATTTCTCCGATATTTTTGGCGATTTCGGTGGCGGCAGACAAACCAAAAAAAGAAGTGCGGCGCAGCGCGGCAGCGATATTCGTTATAATCTAGAAATTTCTTTAGAAGAAGCATTTCGCGGCGTAACTGAAAAAATCTCCTTCTCAATTCCTTGCGCCTGCGAAGCCTGTAAAGGAACTGGAGCCCAAAATGGTGAAAAACCAACAGATTGTCCAACTTGTAAAGGCAGTGGAAAAATTCGCGCTCAACAAGGATTTTTTGTGGTTGAACGCGCTTGCACAAGTTGCGCTGGAGTTGGCCAGATTATTAAAAATCCCTGCAAAGTTTGTCATGGTCAAGGTCGTGTAAATAAAGATAAAACTTTAGCCGTAAAAATTCCTGCCGGCGTTGAAGAGGGCAATAGAATTCGTTTGACTGGTGAAGGCGAAGCTGGTGCGCGTGGCGGTCCGGCGGGTGATTTATATGTTTATATCTCAATTCGTAAACACCAATTCTTTAACCGAAAAGGTGATGATGTACATTTTGAAATTCCACTTAAATTCACGACAGCAGCACTTGGAGGTTCGGTTGAAATTCCAACGATTGACGGCGCAAAAGCAAGTTTGAAAATTCCGGAAGGCTCACAAAATGGTGATCAATTTCGTTTAAAATCGAAAGGCATGAGCGTGATTAATTCAGGCGGCCGAAGAGGTGATATGTATGTTAGAATTAACATTGAAACGCCGGTTAAGTTATCATCCGAAGAAAGAGAATTGCTGATGAAACTCGATCAATTGATGAATAAAAAAACAACAAGCAATCCAAAATCAGAAAGTTTTTTTAAGAAGGTTGGTGATTTATTTTCTTAATTTGCCCGCGATGAATTCAAACTAGCATCTCGAAGACGCGCTGAAGCGCCCTAGCGCTGGACGGAGTTTGTAACCCCGTTCAATTATTCATGTTTTAATTTCTTAAGATTGAACTGAAAGTGAGGGCGGGGTTGCAAACCTCCCCTACTTCAGGTGATTTGCAACAGCCCCTTTAGGACGCGTGAAATGTAGTTTTTTGTACCTTAGTTTTTGCAAAACTAGCTAACTAATTTGCTGCCTAATCGCTTCTCAATTTCTGATCTAAATACCAAAATTTCAGAAGCTTTTATGTAGTAACCTAAGTTGATCATAAGAGGAGTAACTGCTGAAACTTTTTGCTGAGTTGGAATATTCTCAATGACCAATTCTCCCCTAGCATTGAACTGCGGACCTTGGAACAAAATTCCTAAAAATATTACTCTTTTTCCATCAAGATCAGAATTGCCATTTTTATCCGTATATCCATTTTCATTTAAAATAAAAATCGGCGAACCAGAAGATCCAGGAAAGCATGCCATATCTACCGCTCCAACATTTGTATCATTAAAATCTGTTGCTGGATGAGATGATGTGATGCCTTTTCTAAAAAGAGGTAAATTATTTTTTTGATCCCAAAGACCCTGAGGATATCCGACCATCACAACATCTTCTATAGCACTCAATTCTTCTAGCTGCGCATTATCAAAAATTAAATTTTCTGTGATTGGAATGTAGAAAATATCTTTTTGTTTTTGAGATTTTATTTGTTGAAGTAATGGGCTAACAAAACAAAAACACAAATCTTGGTCTGGATGAAAAATCCAATTTCCTTTTAATGAAATTTCTAACTTTTCATCGTCTGGAAAATCTGCATTTTTTGTATGCAGAAAAAATCTTACTTCTTCTGTCTGGTTATAATTTATGACATGTTTGTTCGTGATAACTACTGGAACAACGGTCTCGCCTTCATCAAAGATAAAATTAAAGAAAAAACCTGTGCCAATAGAATCGTTGCTTGCAACGAGTCTTACAGTGCTGTATAGCATTTGCGTTGTTGGTTTCATTATTTATTAGTTTGTTATTATTCAGAATACCGATTGCCGCGTCCAATATTACAATCTGCACAAAGAGTATGAAGATTTTCAAAGGTTGTTTTTCCACCTTTTGACCAAGGCATTATATGATCCACATGAAGTTTAGAATTTGAACTGTTTTTTTATCAAACTTCGGAACCAGCCAAACTGATTCATTATTTATTCCAGAAATATGAAAAGCCTCTATAGCATATTTCTTGGCAATTTCTAAATCCTCTCCAAGGCTGTGATATTTTTTTATTAGCTTTTTAAGCTGCTTTTCAAATCCATCGTGACAGCGATATTCAATCTTTTTCATAAGTTCGAACTGAGGTTTCTTTAGTGCGGTAAAAAACGGCTTCGTAAGGAATGTCTTTGCCTATTGCAGTTGAAATCCATGGAATATCTTGATGCGAGAAATCAGAGAGCTCTTTAGCGGTTTTATGACCAAGTCTTGCTATTTCCTCATCTATATGTTGCAGCTCACGACCGCTGAAAACTGATAAATCGGGATTTTTTGCCGAGAGATATGCTTTCTGATCTTTATCATAAAATTTTCTTACAACTTCTTCTATCTGTCCATCTTCTATCATTTCTTTTATTATTTTAGAAAACTCGCGTGGAGTTGGGCCAAAATGATTTTTTATATAAGTGGCGCCAATTAGCTGCTCTTCATATTTTTCGTAATAATCAAAATCACAAAAATATAAAATCTTGTAAAGCACGGTTTGGCCAACATTTGGCAATGCTCCAATTTTTTGCGTGATGTAGATTAATGCATTTTTAAACTTATCGACATTTTCTGCGGGAACACTGATTCGATTTTTTTCTTCTTTATTTACCTTAGAAGATTTTTTCTTGAGCACGACTTCAACTTCGGAAGTTTCGCCAAAAATTTCCGTAACACTAATACCAAGATTCATTGCCAACTTATCAGCCTCAGACATTCTAATTTCTCTTTCTCCAGAAAGTATTTTGATTACCGTAGGACGAGAAACTTCAATTATTCTAGCTAGCTCAGATTGTGAGATTTGATGCCTATCTATAAGGTCTTTAAATTTATTGCTCATATATAATCATGGTTGAGAAATTTTATTTTTTAGAAAGTTTTGTGACTTACTTTACAAGCTGTAAATATTCTTATCAAGATAGATGTAAATAATATTTACAGATAAATTATAACTTAAATTAAATCTTAACTACCGCTCCCGAGCCGCGTTGCCTTTCCGAATCTGATTTTAACTGCCCGCAAGCCGCTAAAACATCATCTCCGCGCGGGGTGGCATCGATTAGGAGATTTATTGGTTTTACAACATCGCTTAAAGCCTCTTCCTGCATGCCTTCAGACACATCAAGCTTATCGAACTCTTTGATCAACTTTGGATAAGAAACATCAAGATCTAAACAGATTTCCGAGATTGTTCTTCGACCCCAGAGCCACTGATTGTAGGCTTTTAAATAGTTTTTTTAGATGATTACCTCGGATTGTCCATCGGTAATTACATGAGGTGCATCTGTAAGCTTGTTTACCTCTTTTTTTACCATCTTTTCTAACAGATTTTAGCCGACATTTTAGACAGATTTTTGTTCATGATTTTTTATCAAAAACTA
>CAIZZE010000068.1 GCA_903937405.1 uncultured Alphaproteobacteria bacterium
GCTGTTTTGCTAGCTCTAATAATCCTAGTTTTGGTTTGATTATTTTTTGTGTTAATGTTGACATAAATACTCCTGTAAATTTTGTTTTTGTTAGTTGAACAATTTTACAGAATGTCGGATTAAATTTAAACTATTACATATCATGCCATTCGCGCGCTACATGCTCAAAAGAATTTTCCGCTTCAACCATGCGCGTAATTTTAGCTAATTTTTTTTCTGTCGATGGGTCAATGCTGTCTTTAATTTTTTTGCGAGCCTCATCTGCTTTATCTCTGGCTTCCTTGAGTGACACTTCTGGATAAACACCAAACGCCAATTTTTTTTCTTTACCATCAAAGCGATATTTTAAACGCCAGTATTTTGATCCATTTGGATTAACTTCGAGATACAATCCTTTTTCATCTGAGATCCTAAAGATTTTTTCTTTGGGTTTGATGCTTTTACATTTGATGTCGTTTAAAGGCATTTTGGGGGCATATTATTTTAAATGGGAAAAAGTGCCCCATGTTATACCCCCTAAAGTGGGTGGATTTTAGTGAACTTTATTGAATGAGGTTGGACAAACTTTAGTTGAGATCCCTTTATTTTCAAGGGCTAAATGGACATCTGTGGATTACGCCAGACGGTGGTCTGGCGGGAGTGACGGGACTCGAACCCGCGGCCTCATGCGTGACAGGCATGCGCTCTAACCAACTGAGCTACACCCCCTTTTAGAAAGAGGAAATTTATTTGTGGAAGTTTTGAAGTGCTTTGTACTTGTGAAGCCCGTCGTCGCCCTTTGGGCTATGCCGAGCAGTCTTCACTCTAACGATCTCCGATTGTCAGTTCAGCCAAGGCTGGCCTGCCAGGCGTAGCTCGTAAGAGCGAAGCCTGGTGGGTGATGACAGGCTCGAACTGCCGACCCTCTCCTTGTAAGGGAGATGCTCTACCAACTGAGCTAATCACCCGTAAAATTATTCAATTTCTTGAACAATTATTGGTAAGAAAATTTCTAAAAATTTCGTCAAAAAAATTCACTCACGCAAAATTTAAAACTTTGCGTTGTATGTACATAAATTTTTTCTGGGAAAAATCTTGAAAGACATATTCTTAAGAAAATTTTAAATCGAAAGAAGTTTTTTTTAAAATTTTCTGAAGAATAGGTACAAAAAAACCCTTACGTGTTTAGCACGTAAGGGTTAAAGAAACTATTTAACAGAATCTTTTAAAGCTTTGCCAGCAGCAAATTTAACTCTTTTAGAGGCTTTGATTTGGATTTCTTTTCCAGTTTGTGGATTGCGACCTTTTCTAGCAGCAGTTTTTACTACTTTAAAAGTACCGAAACCGATTAAGGTAACAACGTCACCTTTTTTAAGAGCTTTAGCAGTAGCTTTCAAGAAAGCTTCTACTGAAGCGCTAGCATCTTTTTGAGATAAGCCAGTTTGGTTAGCAATTTCTTTGATTAAGTCTGTTTTATGCATTGTTTGTATCTCTTATTGAATTGATAATTAGAAACTTAACATGTCTCGGAGCAGCTTGTATACTGCTCTGATGGCAAGTTGTGGCGCGAACCTATATACAAAAAATTTGAAAGCAACTATTTATTTGCAAATTTTTACTAAATTTTTTTTTGTCCCAGATTAACGCAGCACTAGCTCGCGGGGAAAATAGTTTTTTCGGTGACAATAAAATCAAGCTTTTGGTCGGTATTTTCGATAGCAAGAGGCTCGCGAGACCTTTGAAAATCATATGCCAGACCAATCGTAATAATTGAGTTTTTTTGATTTTTCAAAAATTCGATAGTGCGATCAAAAAATCCACCACCCATGCCAAGCCTTGATAGATATGGGTCGAAGGCAAGTAGTGGTAAAATTAAAATATCAGGGAAAGTTTTTTCACCATTAAAAGGCTCGAGAAGCCTTGGATATAAATGGTTGGCGATGAATTTTTGGTCTTTTTTGGTTTTGATAAAATCGAGATAGCGATCTTGTTTTATGATTTTTGGGTAAGAAAAAGAAATATCATTTTTTTGGAAATAGTCAGCAATATCAGCGGTTCCCACCTCATTGAATGATGGAAAATAAAGTGAAAAAATTTTCCCAGAATTTTTTTGATAAATTTTTGGTAATAAGTTTTGAATGAAATTTTCGTTGATTGCGCGGGATTTTTCTTTTACTTCCAAAGCGGAAAGGTTGGATCTTTTTTCTTTGAAGATTTTACGGAGAGCTTGTTTTGTTGAGGCGATGGTTGGCATTTGTAAAATTTAAGAAAATTTAGGATTTAAGTGAATTTAGGATTTAAGAGAATTTAGGATTTAAGAGAATTTATATTTAATATATACCAAATCCCAAATTCCCTTAAATTAAAAATTCTCAATCTTCTTAGTCAGTTTCTCAATATATTCCGCCACATTCTCCATATTATCGCTCACCGCGTCATATATATCTTCATCATTAATTTCTGGTCCGTCTTCGCGAGCGCCTTTTTTATTTTCCAATTCTTCTTCCATCATCAAAGCTGAAATTGCTAGCAAAGTTTTTTCATCAACATTTTTCATTTCAAGTGACAGGCTGTTAACCCTTTTATTTAAACGCTCAGCGAGACGTAGTAATTTTTCTTTTTGACCTTCTTCGCAATTAATTTTGTAGCGCGATTTTCCGATTGGAATTTCAATATTCATGAATTTATTCCTCAGTTTTAATTATGTCTTCAATCCTTACCAGATCTGCTTCGATCTCTTCAATTAAAGTTGATTGCTGATTGCGAATTGCTGCTAATTTTTCAGCAAAAACTTTATTTTTAATGTGTAAAAATTCTGATTCCCTACCCAAAATTGAAAGGTTTTTTTGTAAGGCATTAATTTCAGAATTCAAATTTGAAATAGTTTCCGATTGCTCAATTATCTTGGCTCGCGCCTCGCTATTTTCTTCATTGCCAATATCCATGATTTTGGTTTCAATCGCGCCTTCGTGAAGTTTTTTTTGTATTGCTGAATCCAGGTCTTTCAACGCCGTTGAAAGTTTTTTTCGTGATTTTTCAAATCTGATTTCGGCGGGAGTTTTACTCATTTTAGCTACGATAATCTTTGTTAATTTTGATATATTCTTCGTTCAAATCGCAAGTCCACACAATATCGCGGTGAATTCCGAGACCTAAATTTACAGAAATTTTTACTTCCGAATTTTTTAAATATTCATGAACCAGTTTTTCTACATAACTTGGATGTTTCGCGCCATTTTCCACCAAAGGATGATCACCAATTTTTATGATAAGTTGATTCGGCGATGTTTCTTTGCATGATTTGCCAACTGCCATTACAATGCGTCCCCAGTTGGGATCGCAGCCTGCGATTGCAGTTTTAACCAAAGGTGAATTAGCAATTGCAAATGCAACTTCTTTGGCTTGCGCTTTGCTTGTGGCGCCTTCAACTTCAATTTCAATTAGTTTTTTTGCGCCTTCGCCATCAACCACAATCATTTTTGCTAAACCCAGAGAAACTTCATGTAAAGCTTCTTTAAATGAGGCAATTTCGCTGCTGTTAGAATCAGTCGCTGTGATATTTCCAGCTTTTTTAGTGGCGAATAGAAAAACAGTGTCGTTGGTTGATTGGTCTGAATCGACAGTGATTGAGTTGAAACTTTCTTCAGTAGAATTTTTGAGCAAAATTTGTAATGTTTCTGAAGAAATATCGGCATCGGTAAAAATGTAACCCAGCATTGTTGCCATGTTTGGCGCAATCATTCCTGAGCCTTTGGCAAATCCAATTAGATTAACTTCTTTGCCACCGATTTCGCAGGTTTTTTTGATTAATTTTGGTTTGGTATCGGTAGTCATGATAGCGCGCGAAGCTTTGTCGAAAGCCTTTTCGCCGGATTCAAGATTTTGCAACATTTGTCCAATTGCGTTGGTGATTAATTCGGCATTTAAAGTTTCGCCAATCACGCCAGTTGAAGAAATAAACACTTCTTCCATTTTGCAATTTAATTGGTCAGCAACTTTTTTGGCAGTTTTTAAAACTGTTTCTTCGCCGGTTTTCCCGGTGAAAGCGTTGGCATTTCCGGCATTTACAACTAATGCTTTTGCCAAACCTTGTTCAATGTTTTTCTTGCACCAAGTTACAGGTGCGGCGGGCATTGAGGAGCTAGTGAAAACTCCGGCGACGTTGGCTTCATTTTCAAAAACAACCAGCAAAAGATCGTCGCGGTTTTTATATTTTATGCCACAATTTGTAGTGGCGATTTTGATGCCTTTGATCATAAATTAAATTAAAACTTCGTTTGAATTTAGTTAGGTTGAATTGCTACGCAGGAATTAAATTCGTGCCTCCGCAATAGGTTTTATTTTTAGTTGGCTTTAATTTTTTCCCCAAACTCGGAAACTTTTTTAGTCACTGAATTAACAATTTCCGTTGCAGATTTTTTTGCTAAATAATTTTCACTAATTTCTTTAACAATTATCGATCCAACCACCACCGCATCGAATCCCAATTTTGCAAATTCGCCTGCTTGATTGGGTGTTTGAATTCCAAAACCAATTGCAATTGGTAAATCAGAAACTTTCCGCAAATTTTGTAAATTCTTTTTGTTATCGACGGCACTTGCTGATTTTGTGCCGGTAATTCCCAGCATTGAAATCAAATATAAAAAACCGCCGGCATTTTTTACGATTTTTTTAGCGCGATCTTGATTTGTTGTCGGTGCAATTAAGCGAATTAAATCGAGTTTGGTTTTGGAAATTTCGCTTAAAATTTCCACTTCTTCTTCAAGTGGAAGGTCAACAATTAAAAAGCCGTCAATGCCTGATTTATAAGCATCAACAAAGATTTTTTTCAGACCATATTTTAAAATAGGATTGTAATAACCCATCAAAACTAACGGCGTGTTTTCGTCAGTTTTTCTAAATTCTGCCGCCATTGCCAAGGTTTTTTTCAAGCTCATGCCATTGGCAATTGCGCGTTTGGAAGCGCTTTCAATTGTTGGTCCGTCGCCCGCAGGATCAAGAAATGGAACTCCAAGTTCAATAATGTCGCAGCCAGCTTTGGGCAAGGATTTAAGAATTTCTAATGAGGTTTTATAATCCGGATCGCCAGCACAAATATAGCCAATAAAGGCACTCTGTTTTTTGGATTTTAATTCGGAAAATTTATTTTTAATTCTGGTCATTAATTCGATTTATAACTTAAAATTTAATACCTTCGCAATCGTTTGAATATCCTTATCTCCGCGTCCCGAAAGGTTAACAATAATAATTTGATTCTTTTTCATTTTCTTCGCCAATTTACAAGCATAAGAAATTCCATGCGCAGATTCCAAAGCCGGAATAATTCCTTCAGTGCGGCATAAAAGCTGGAAAGCTTCAACTGCTTCTTTGTCGGTTGCACTTACATATTCAACGCGTTTTTGTTCGTGTAAAAATGCATGTTCCGGCCCAATTCCCGGATAATCTAAACCCGCAGAAATTGAATGCGCATCTTGAATTTGTCCGTCTTCACTTTGCAGGAAAAAAGTTTTATTGCCGTGTAAAACTGCCACACTTCCTTTGGCAATTGAGGCGGAATGTTCATCGCTTTCCAAACCTCGTCCCGCTGCTTCCACGCCATACATTTTTACTGATTTATCATTCAAAAATGGGTGAAATAAACCAATCGAATTTGAGCCGCCGCCAATGCAGGCAACCAAAGCATCGGGTAATTTTCCCTCTGCTTTTTTAATTTGTTTTTTTGCTTCTTTTCCAATCACTGAGTGAAAGTCGCGAACCATTGTTGGATAAGGATGCGGACCAGTTACGGTGCCAAGTAAATAATAAGTGTCACGAGCGTTGGCAATCCAGTCGCGCATCGCTTCATTGATGGCGTTTTTCAAGCTTCTTGAACCGCTTTCAACAGGCACAACTGTAGCGCCCAAAAGCTTCATGCGGAAAACATTTTGCGCCTGTCTTTCCACATCTTTTGCGCCCATATAAATCACGCAAGGAAGTGAAAATAATGCACAAACAGTTGCAGTTGCAACGCCATGTTGACCAGCGCCCGTTTCAGCAATGATGCGCTTTTTGCCCATTTTTTTAGCGAGCAAAATTTGGCCAATACAATTGTTAATTTTATGTGAACCGGTGTGATTTAACTCGTCTCTTTTTAAATAAATTTTAGCGCCGCCAATTTCTTTAGTCAGGCGTTCAGCCAGATATAACGGGCTTGGACGGCCGACATAATGTTCTAAATAATAAGCAAATTCTGCCTGAAATTTTGGATCTTTTTTGGCTTTAGCGTAAGCCTGTTCAAGATCTAGAAGCGCTGGCATCAAAGTTTCAGCGACATAACGTCCGCCAAATGCGCCGAATTTTCCGTTTTTATCGGGTTGGTAAGTTGTCATTTAAAATGGAGTGTAATTAGGAAATGCAATGCTTGAAAGGGTAGGAGCGCCTTTGGAAATTTCTACAGAAATTTTTGACCACACCAAATCAAACCAGAAATATACTCAAATTGATTGAAGAAGCCGATTTTTAAAAAACCAAAAACTTTATTGCGGATGCGCCGATTTACTCGGCGCGCAGCAATTCAAAATTACCCAAATTCGACGAAAGTCGAATTTGATTAGGTATAATTCAAATAAAATCACATTTCCTCATTGACACTATCCATCTCCACTCATAATTTTTCCATGTAATTCCAGATTTTTCCAAATTAATCCAATTTTTTCCGTGGCTTTATTTCTCTCAACATTCACAAACAAGATCGACGGCAAGGGCAGGGTATCAATCCCAGCGCAGTTCCGCGCATCTTTGGTGAATGAGAGTTTTTCCGGAGTTGTGGTTTATGAATCTTTCATAAATGACTGTATTGAAGGTTGTGATTTGGAGCGCATCAAAAAAATCTCAGAATCAATTGATAATTTAGATCCATTTTCAGAAGAGCGCGATGCCTTTGCTACTGCGGTTTTGGGCGGCTCTTTCCAACTTGCAATCGATGGCGATGGTCGTGTTATTTTGCCGGAAACTTTGCTTAAAAAAGCTAAATTAAAAGATTCGGCAGTTTTTGTTGGTAAAGGTTCAATTTTCCAAATCTGGAATCCGACGAAGTTTGAAGATTACATGGCGCAGGCCAAAAAAGATGCGAAAGAAAAACGCAATTTATTGAGGTTGGCAAAATGAACAATCTCGATTTCCACAAACCAGTTTTAATCAACGAAGTTTTGCATCATTTAGCTCCAAAATCCGGTGAAGTTTATTTAGACGCAACCTTTGGCGCTGGTGGTTATACAACAGCAATTTTAGAATCAGCAAATTGCAAAGTTTATGCAATTGATCGCGATGAAACTGCTAAAAAATTTGCTGAAAAATTAGAGAAAAAATTTCCAAAAAATTTTACATTTTTGCGCGGAACTTTTTCTAATAGCATTAATCTTTTAGCCGAAAAAAATATCACCGAGTTAGACGCAATGGTGCTCGATATTGGTGTTTCATCAATGCAACTTGATGATAAGGATCGCGGATTTTCTTTTGATTCCGATGCCAAATTAGATATGAGAATGGATCGTGAAATTCCACTCAGCGCTTTCGAAGTTGTGAATCAATTTTCTGAAGAAGAATTAGCAAAAATAATTAAAGAATTTGGTGAAGAACCAAAAGCAAAACGTATTGCCAAAAAAATTGTTGAGCGTCGCAAAACTGCTGATATCACAAGCTGCAACGAATTATCCAGCATCGTAAAATCTTTTTACCACGGCTATTTCAAAACTCATCCGGCGACAAAAACTTTTCAGGCATTACGAATTTTTGTTAACCAAGAATTAGAAGAATTGAAAGAAGCGCTTGCATCCTCCGTAACTTTGTTAAAAAAAGGCGGCAGGTTGGTTGTGGTTTCTTTCCATTCTTTGGAAGACCAGATCGTTAAGAATTTCCTGAAAAAAGAAGCAGGGCTAGACCAAGTAGTTTCAAGGTATCAGCCCGAAAATCTGCAAGCAAATTCAGCAAAAAATTTTCACATAATAACTAGGTCAGCAATTTCTCCGACAGTTGAAGAAATTGCCGCCAACCCCCGCGCGCGTTCATCAAAAATGCGTGTGGCGATTAAAATATAATTTAGAAATGAAAGAATTCTGGCAATCATTAAACAAATTTTACTTCGCAAATTTGCTTCTTGTCGCCTCTGTTATTTTTAGCATTATTTTCACTTTTCTGATTCAGTTTAGAGTGGAAGGTTTGCAAGATGACATGGTGAAAACTGAAAATGAAATCATCGCTTATGAAGATGAAATTCAACTTTTAGAAGTTGAATGGGTTTATTTAACAAGGCCGGAACGTTTGAGAACATTAGCTTCGCGCTATCTTCAAGATAATGGTTATGCACTTGCAAGTCAGATTAAAGATGCGGATAAGTTGGAACAATATTATTTGGTGAATTACCAAAAAGCGGAAGAAAAACTTTTAGCTTCTAATGAGCAAGATCTTGAGTCGCAGCAGGTTTCGTTTTAGTTGTTTAAAATTGGTTATTTTTCTCGTGATGAGATTGGATAGATCCTGAAACAAGTTCAGGATGACGACAGATGAAAGATCTACAATATCGTCATCCTGAACTTGTTTCAGGATCTATTCATAACTTCAGTAAACTAAAGCTACTTATTTACACAGCTTTCGCAGCAATATCTCTTCTCGCAAATCCTTCTTTCCAGTCAATCAAATCAACAGCTTCATAGGCTTTTTTACGCGCTATTTTAAATGAATCAGCAACCGCAACAATATTTAAAACCCTGCCACCATTTGCGACAATTTTTCCATCTTTTTTAGCAGTTCCGGCGTGAAGAATTTTTACGCCGGCAATTTCTGCGGCTTTTAAATTTTTAATTTCAGTTCCTTTTTCATAGCCTTCTGGATAGCCATTGACACACATTACAACGCAAACCAATTTTTTATCTTCATCAAATTCAACTTTAATTTTATCCAATTTTCCGACAATTGCGCTTTCGATTAAATCAATAAAATCAGTTTTAATTCTTGGTAAAATAACTTGAGTTTCCGGATCGCCAAAACGGGCATTAAATTCTAAAAGTTTAGCCCCATTTTTACCAATCATCAAACCAGCAAATAAAATCCCAACAAATGGCACGCCAATATTTTCAAGGCCGCGTAAGGTTGGTTTAATAATAGTTTTAATGATTTCTTCTTCCATTTCATCATCAATAAAAGGAGAAGGTGCGAAAGTTCCCATGCCGCCGGTATTTGGTCCAGTTTCATTTTCGCCGACTTTTTTGTGATCGTGAGCAAAGCCAAGTGGCACAAAATTTTTGCCGTCACAAAGCACAAAATAACTAGCTTCAAAACCATCTAAAAATTCTTCGATGATAATTTTATTTCCGGCTTCACCAAATTTTCCGGACAAAATTTCTTCATTTGCTGCGCGCGCTTCTTCAAGATTTTGAGCAATGATTACGCCTTTTCCTGCCGCCAAACCATCAGCTTTGATCACACAAGGAAATCCTAACTTTTCAGCAAATTCAGTAGCTTTTTTGGCATCTATAAAAGTTTCGTAAATCGCAGTTGGAACATCATTATCAACCGCAATTTTTTTCATGAAAATTTTTGAACCTTCAAGCTGCGCCGCTTTTTTCGACGGCCCAAAAGCGTGAATTCCGGCCTGTTGTAAATCATCAACTAAGCCCGCAACTAAAGGCTGCTCTGGTCCAACAAAAACAAAATCAATTTTTTGACTCAAACAAAAATCAATAATTTTTTGATGTTCATCAATTTTAATTCCATCCACAATTTCCGCAATTTCACTAATTCCGGCATTTCCCGGCAATGCAAAAAGTTTTTCTAATTTTGGTGATTTTTTAAACTGCTCGCAAACAGCATGTTCTCTGCCTCCAGAGCCGATTATTAGGATTCTTCGCATGTTAAGTAAATTTATGATTTAAGATTTAGGATTTAGGATTTAAGATATTTTTTAAGAATCCTAAATCCTAAATCTTAAATCTTAAATCATAAATCCATGAGCCTCAAAGAACATACCGTAAAATCTTACGATAAAGATTTACAATCAATTGCCGGCACGCTTGATGAAATGCTAGATTTAGTGTTGATTTCAATCGACATGGTTGCTGAAATGATTGTGCATAATCACAAAAATTATTTAGAAAAAATCACGACGCATGATTATAAAATTAACTCGCTGGATTTTTTGATCGAAAGAAAAATCACCACGATGTTGGCGTTGCGCCAGCCGATGGCTGTTGATTTGCGTTATATTGTTTCGGCGCTGAAAGTTTCTTCAAATTTGGAAAGAGTTGGCGATCAGGCGAAAAGTATCATCAAAAAAATTACTCGTGTTGGTGCTGATGAATTTGATGTTAATGTCAAAAAATCTTTGCTCGACATGGTGCAACTTTCCAAAATTATGGTTCGCGATTCGGTAATTGCGTTCAACGATCAAAATTTAGAAATGGCGGATGAAGTGCTGCGTGAAGATGATGAAATTGACGAAATTTATAGTGGATTATTCAGTATTTTAGAAGGCGAAAGCTTCAGCAAAAAACAGGCTGAAAGAATTATTAATATTTTATTCATCGCAAAAAGTTTTGAGCGTTTGGCGGATCACTCGACCAATATTGCTGAAATCACCAAATATGTTTCAACTGGAGAAACCAAGTAAGATGCAAACCAGAGAAGAAAAAAAAGAATCAGGACAAATTGCTAAACGCGACAATAAAGATTTGATGGGTTTTGCCACCAATTTCCCAAAAGAAAAAATGGAGCGCAAACCAGATTGGATTCGCGTTAAAGCGCCAGTTTCCAAAGGTTATTATGAAACCAAAGAGCTTTTAAACGAGAAAAAATTGCACACGGTTTGCGAAGAAGCTGCTTGCCCAAATATCGGCGAATGCTGGTCGCAAAAGCATGCAACTGTGATGATTTTAGGTTCTGTATGTACAAGAGCTTGTTCATTTTGTAATATTGAAACTGGAAAACCAGATTCAGTAAATCCGCATGAACCGGAAAATGTTGGCGATGTAGCGAAAGTTTCGGGATTAAAGCACATTGTAATTACATCAGTTGACCGCGATGATTTGGCTGATGGCGGCGCTGATCAATTTGTAAAATGTATTGAAAATGTTCGTAAAAAATCGCCGCAAACTACAATTGAAATTTTAACGCCAGATTTCTTGCGCAAAAGCGGCGCGCTTGAAGTGGTTGTTAAAGCGAAGCCTGACGTGTTTAATCATAATATTGAAACTGTTCCCGGTTTATATGGAACAATTCGTCCAGGTGCGCGTTATTTTCACTCATTACATTTATTAAAGCGCGTTAAAGAAATTGATCCGTCAATGTTCACCAAATCTGGTTTGATGGTTGGTCTTGGTGAAACTAAAGAACAAATTATGCAAGTTATGGATGACATGCGTTGCGCTGACATCGATTTTCTGACAATTGGCCAATATTTACGCCCAACCTTGCGCCACGCGCCTGTAGATCGTTATGTTCATCCTGATGAATTCGAGTTTTACAAAAAAATGGCTTATAACAAAGGGTTTTTAATGGTTTCTTCAAGTCCTTTGACGCGATCTTCTTATCATGCGGGCGATGATTTTGCTAAAATGCGTGATGAGAGAAATCGTAGGCTGGGTGTTGTCTAAAAATCGAGCTATAGGGTCTCACTAATCCTTCTTAAAAATTTCCCGGCCTAATTTTTGTAAAGTCTCCGCTAAATCCTTATCTTCAATATCATCAATCTTTCCTTTCAAAAAACTTTCCTGCTGCGCTGGAAGCTTGATTTCCATGCTTCGATTAACATCAACAACTTTTGGCTCTTGTTTAATAATAATTTTAGAAATTGATTTAAAACCGTAAAAAGTTGCGATTCTTTCCAAAATAATTTCAGAATTATTCTCTAAAAAAAATCCCACTGCTGAATTGTAAACGCCAATTGTAAGCTTGCCGCCGCCAGATTTATCTTTCGCTAAAACTACAGATTTTGGATAGCAAAAAACGGCGTATTTTTTCCCGATAATTTCTTCCCAGTTTTTTACCAGATTATTAATCATGATAAATTCTTTTTTGCTACCTTGAAACATCGGTTTGAGCAGGCTGGAAAGCTTTTTTTCTATTGATTGCAGGCCGAAAGTTGGTTTTTGCATTTGTTTGTTTTTTTATGTCACATTTAACCAAAGCTACTTGAAACTCGACCTAATTTGTTATTTTACTCGCGATAAAATCGGATAGATCCTGAATCAAGTTCAGGATGACGGAATCTGGCAGATCTTCCCGCCATCGTCATCCTGAACTTGTTTCAGGATCTATGTCAAAACAAAATATTCGAGTTTCAAGTAACTTTGCTATAGATCCTGAATCAAGTTCAGGATGACGGAGAAATAGTTGATTGAATTTGAGATTTTTTAATAAAAAATTTAGGAAATTTTTTGCTTAAAATTTTTTGCGCCAAATCCAATGTTTTTTCATTTTCAAAAATTCCAAAACAAGTCGCGCCGCTTCCCGACATTTTAGCGATTTTAGCACCTGAATTTTTTAGATTTTCAATAATTTCAGAAATCAGTGGAAGCATTGAAATTGCTGGCTTTTCCATATCATTTGGAAAATTTTTTATTAAGTCAAAAACATCTTTTTTAAGCAAATCTTTGGTTGGAATTTCTTTAGAAAAATTTCCGTCAAATTTGTTAAAAATTTCTTTGGTTGAAACTGAAATTTTTGGGTTAATTAAAAGTGTAGTAATTGCTGAAAATTGCGGAAATTCTTCAATAATTTCGCCGCGACCTTTCACAATTGCGGCTTTATTTCCTAAAAGAAAAAAAATGTCAGAACCAAATTTTAGAGAAATGTTCTGAAGCTCTGCAAGCGATAAATCAAGGTCAAAAATTTCATTTAAGCCATGCATGAAATAAGCAGCATCAGATGAGCCGCCACCAAGACCAGCGCCAACGGGAATGTTTTTTGTGATTTTGATTTTGAGGTTTTTTGAAATTGAAAATTCAGTGGCGAAGTAATCTAGAATTTTGGTGAAAAGATTATTTTCTGGATCGACTAAATTGGCAAATTCGCCAGTGATTTTTATTGTGGGTTTAGATCCTGAAACGAGTTCAGGATGACTGAGTAAGGAAATCGAAAGTTCATCTGCCAAATCAAGAAAAGCAAAAAGAGATTCTAACTCGTGATAGCCATCAGCTCTTTTGCCCGTGAGTTTTAAGAATAAATTAATTTTTGCCGGACATTTATATTTAATCAAATTCGACTTTCGTCGAATTTGGGTTTGTTTTGAATTGCTACGCAGCGAGTGAATCGCCGCATCCGCAATAGATTTTATTTTTTTAGGAAGATTTGTCATTTATTTCACCGTTAAAACTACGGGATAATTGGCTTCGTTGCGTTTCAAAAATAAGAAAAGTTTTTTGTTGGTAGTTTTTCTTGAGTCCTCGATTTCCTGTTTTAATTCATCTACTGAACCAACTGGTGTTTGGTTTACTGATAAAATTATATCGCCTTGAATCATGCCTTTTTCGGCGGCTTCAGATTTAGGAGTAATTTCTGCAACTAACAAACCTTCCAGATTATTGTCGAGGTTTTTGCTTTTTCTGATTCTGTCATTTATTTCTACCAATCCTAAGCCCATAATTTGAATTGCTGGTTTTACTAAAACTCTTTTTTCAACTGGTTTTATCTCAGCTTTTTTAATATCTTCATCGCGCATTTTTCCAACTTTTACAGTTAAATATTTAAGCTTACCGCGGCGCAGGAGAGTAACCTTAACCGATTTTCCAACTGGAAATTTTGAAACTGTTCTTGGTAAAATTTTCATCTCGGAAATTTCTTGTTCATCAAGTTTGATAATTACGTCGGTTGGAATGATTCCACCTTTTTCAGCTGGTCCATCTTTGGTAACTTCGGTCACAAAAGCGCCGCGGTTTTTTTCAATTTTCATTGATTCGGCAATTTCTTCGGAAACGTCTTGAACCGAGATTCCAAGCCAGCCGCGCGTAACTTCGCCTTGTTCTCTTAATTGACGAATCACTTGCGTTGCGGTTGCGGAAGTACGGGCGAAACCAATGCCGATGCTGCCGCCGGAAGGTGAATAAATTGCGGTGTTAATTCCGATTACTTCGCCGTGCACGTTAAACATTGGACCGCCGGAATTGCCTTTATTAATTGCAGCATCAGTTTGAATGAAATCGTCAGATTGATTATTATTAATGTCGCGGCTGCGTGCGGAAATGATGCCGACGGAAACCGAGCCGCCAAGGCCATAAGGATTGCCGATAATGATTGCCCAATCACCGATTCGAGCTTTGTCGGAATCGCCGAATTTTACGAATTTTAATTCTTTTTCCGGGTTGATTTTGAGCAAAGCCAAGTCGGTTTTTTTATCAACGCCTATGACTTTGGCTTTATATTTGCTGCCGTCGCTTAGTGAAACTGTGATCTCGCTGGCATCTTCGATTACGTGGAAAATGGTGACAACAAATCCATCTTTTGAAATTAAAAAACCGGAACCAATTGAAGCAACTTTTTTTCTGGCATTTTGTTGGCCGCGAAATTGGTTTTCGAGCTGGCTTCTAAAATCTTCCAAGATTGGGCTTTTTGGTAAATCGCCAAGTAAAGATTGATCGACGGAATTGTTGGTATTTTGTACTTCTTGAGTTGTGGAAATGTTAACAACCGCAGGAAGAAGCTCTTCAACAATATCAGCAAAACCGTTCATTACATTCGTTTTGGATGGGATTGATTCTATTTTTGTATTGGCTTTTTGGGCGAAAGCTTGGGTTGAAAATGCCAAAAAAATGCAGAGTGAAATTGAGAGTTTTATTGGATTCATGATTGTTGTTAGTGTTTTTATGTTAGATTTTAAAATAAATAATTTAAGTAGTTTTTCTTGTATACCACCTACTTGCAACCTTCA
>CAIZZE010000069.1 GCA_903937405.1 uncultured Alphaproteobacteria bacterium
AAAAGATTGGCAGTTCTAGCTGGATCAGCTCCGCCGCCAATCATCGCATGACAAGGGATAGCCGCGTCCAAACCACGTAAAATCAATAAAAATCACCAAAAAACCACAAACCAAAACACAAAAAACCCCACAAATTCCAAATCACTCCAAGGAATCATCTTCGATAAAATCATCATCTCGTGTTTTGGGTTGAGCTCGCCGCTCAATCTTCCCCTAAAAATATCTTCCTGACGATTATCGATCTGAGATGGCTTCATGAGCTTTCTTTTTCTGAATTTTACTGAAATTTATTTGCCAGAAAATGAATGGTGACCCATCGATTTCTGGTAAAAAAATAGTAGAAGAAAGGCTTATGAAGGCAAGAGGGATGTGGGGTGGGGAGGTAGTTCAGGATGGACGAAGTATGATTCTACTAATGCTCTTGAATCATCTATATCAGATCATACTGAATATATGAATTTTTCTGTATAGATAAAAACATTTAAAAACGATGGCATTAAAAATTAAAATCTCACCTGCAAATAAAGAAAATTTTGATGAGATTTGGCGCATTTTTAAAAGTGTAATTTCCACCGGTGAAACTTATGTAAACGGCGATGAAACCACAAAAGAAGAAGCTTGCGCCAAATGGATGAATAAATCGGCTAAAACTTTTGTGGCAAAAATTGGTGATGAAATTGCGGGTGTTTATTTAATCAAACCAAATCAAGTAGATCATGGCTCGCATATTGCAAATGCTAGTTATATTGTCGATGAGAATAAACGTGGATTTGGGATTGGAAAATCTCTCGCACTTCATTCAATTATTACTGCAAAAGAATTAGGCTATAAAGCAATGCAATTTAATTTTGTTGTTTCCACAAATAAAGCTGCTGTAAACTTATGGCAATCAGTCGGATTTAAAATTATTGGCACCATTCCTCAAGGCTTTAACCATAAGGTTCTAGGCTATGTTGATGCTTACATAATGTTTCGCGAATTATAATTAATTAAAAAATTTAAAAGCAGTGATCAGAGTTAAAGATTTATCTATTTCATTTTCAGGACATGACGTTTTTACCGATGCCAGTTTCATCATTAACGGCCGCGAGAAGGTCGGTTTAATTGGGCGCAACGGAAGTGGCAAATCTACTTTCCTAAAATTAATCCTAAAAAAACTTGAGCCAGATTCGGGCGCGGTAGAAATTCCGCGCGGCTACAGAATTGGGCACTTAGAGCAACATATTCACTTCACTCACGAAACAGTTTTAGATGAAATTTGTTCAGTTTTACCAGAAGATCGCGAGCATGAAGGTTGGAAAGGTGAAAATATTCTATATGGCTTGGGCTTTACTTACGACGATCTCTACAAAGATCCCAAAAAATTCTCTGGCGGTTATCAAGTTAAATTAAATTTGGCAAAATTGCTTTTGGTTGAACCACAAATGTTGTTGCTTGATGAACCAACTAACTATCTCGACATTCACTCAATTCGCTGGTTAAAAGAATTTTTAAAAGAATGGGAAGGCGAATTAATTTTAATCACTCACGATCGCGGATTCATGGATGACGTGGTTACGCATACTTTAGTAATTCACCGCAAAGCCTTTAAAAAAGTTCCGGGAAACACGCAAGGCATTCGCGAAAAAATTGCTGCTGAAGAAGAAATTTACGAAAAAACTCGCGTCAACGAAGACAAACAAAGACAAAAAACTCAAGAATGGATTGATCGTTTCGGCGCTAAAGCCAGCATGGCGAGCCGCGCGCAATCAAGAGTGAAAATGTTGGAAAAACAAGATGTGAAAGAAAAACTTTCGCATGTTGCAACTCTTGATTTTGAATTCACCCACAATCCTTACGCCAGCAAGGAAAATATGGTTGAAGCTGAAAATTTAGGCTTTGGTTACAACCCCGAACATTTATTGATTCACAATCTTGGTTTCAAAGTTGCTGATGGCGAAAAAATCTGCATCATCGGTAAAAACGGCAAAGGTAAATCAACTTTGTTAAAGCTTATTACGCAAGATTTGATCCCGATTAAAGGTAATATTAAAACCAATGCTAAAACTGAAATCGGCTATTTCGGACAAATGAATATTGATCGTCTCGATAAAAACCGCACAGTTTACGAAGAGTTGCAAAAAGTTGATGAAAAACTTCCGATAAGCCGCGTGCGTCAGGTTTGCAGCAACATGATGTTTAACAATGATTTAGCAAATAAGAAAATTTCTGTGCTTTCGGGTGGCGAAAAAAGCCGCGTGATGCTTGGGAAAATTTTGTTGAAAGGTGTGAATTTATTGCTTCTTGATGAACCAACAAATCACCTTGATATGGAATCTTGCGAAGCCTTGCTGGAGGCAATTAAAAACTTCCAAGGCGCTGTAATTGTAGTGACTCACGACGAACATTTCTTAAGACAAATCGCCAATAAATTAATCGTTTTCGACGATAATAAAACTTTCACTTTTGAAGATTCTTATGAGTTCTTCTTAAAAAGAATTGGTTGGAAAGATCACTAGAAACTTGGGAGAAATTAGGCCACTCCCAACATTTCAACTTCATACATCTTTTTATAAAAACCATCTCCCGCGACCAAATTTTGATGCGAGCCGATTTCGGCTATTTCGCCGTTTTTGACAAAAATAATTCGATCGGAAGCTGCAACTGAAGAAAGTTTATGCGCAATTGTAATTACGGTTTTTTCTTTAGCTAAATTGGCAATTGCATTGGTGATGTTTTTTTCATTGTGATTATCGAGCGCTGAGGTTGCTTCGTCTAACAATAAAATCGGTGAATCCTTGATAATCGCGCGCGCAATCGCAATTCTTTGACGCTCGCCGCCGGAAAGTTTAATGCCTTTTTCACCAACTTGATTATGCAGTTTTTGTGGCAAATGATTGATGAAATCGAGTGCCGGATTTTGGGCAATAATTTTTTCAACCTGCTCTTCTGTAATTGATTTATCAACGTAAGCGATATTTTCAAAAATCGTGCCTGAAAAAATAAAACAATCTTGAGAAATATAAGAAAAATTTTGGCGCAGATCAGAAAATGAAAGGGCGCGCATGTCGATTCCGTTCAATGAAATCATGCCTGAATCAACATCATAAAAACGTAGTAAAAGCTGTAAAATCGTACTTTTTCCCGATCCGCTGGAACCGACAATTCCGATTTTTTCATGCGGTTTAATTTCCAGATTAAAGTTTTTTAACACTTCAAAATCTTTACGACTTGGGTAAGAAAAATTCACGTCTTGAAATTTTATGGTAATTTCTTTTGCTGCGGGAAATGGATGCGGATGAGCTATTTCTTTGACGGGAGACTGGATTTCCAAAAGCTCGAAAATCCGCGAAGCAGAAGCCGAAGCGCTTTGCAATTGTCCGGCAATTTGGCTTAGCGAAACCAAAGATGTTGAAGTGATAATCGAATAAAAAATGAAAGAAGAAAGATCGCCAGAAGTGATTTTACCACTTAACACATCATGCCCGCCAACCCATAAAATCAAAGCAATGCCGCCGAAAGAAAAAGTTATCACAAAAGCAATCATCAATGATTTTATGCGGATTTTTTCGAGCGAAATTTTTAACGATGAATCAACAAAATCAAAAAAATTGCGCGCTTCTTTTTCTTCGCATAAATAAGACTGAATAGTTTTAATTCCACTCACCGTTTCCTCAACATGCGCGCCGACTGACGACAATGCCATTTGCGATTTATTGGAAAGTGATTTGATTGATTTTCCCATAAAAATAATCGGCGAAATGGCGATTGGAATAATCAACATTGTAAGCAAACTAAGTTTGCTGCTGGTGAAAAATAACAAAGAAAGGCCGCCTAAAAAAAACAGTGAATTGCGCAGCAAAAATGAAATGGTGTTACTGATTATATTATAAAGCACCGCGGTATCAACCGTAAGGCGCGAGATCACATCGCCAGCTTTGGTTAATTCAAAAAATTCAGCCGAAACGTGAATGATGTGATTATAAACTTTTTTGCGTAAATCGGCGATCACTTTTTCTGCCACCGAATTAATCAAGGAAGAGCGATAATAACCGGCAAACGCCATGATGAAGACCGCCAAAATAAAAGTGAGTAAAACCAGATTTAGAAAAAGATGATTCTGCTGCGAAAAACCAAAATCGATCATGTATTTTACAACTTTACCAAAAAATAAAATCATCAGCGCCGTTACAAACAAAGCAGTCGAAGCCAAAATAACTTCGCGTTTGTAAGGCTTGAAAAATGGCAATAATGCGAAAAGATTTTTGAGGTTTAAGCGTTGTTTCTGATTTTGCTGAAAAGCCATTTTGATTATAAAACTAGGTTATTAACCCCATCGAAATCCATAATTTGCGGTGTAACTTTATGCAATTTATCGTGATAACCGATTTCTTTAAGGAGCTGTAAATCAGCATTGGAAGACACTGCGACAACTATTGTGCTTTTTTCAAACTTGGCTTTAGTTGTCGCCATTACTTTTAGAATTGAATCGTGATAACGGGCATTTCCGATGTAAGAAATATATTTATCGAGTCTTTGTTTTAAGAGGTCCAAAGCAGCAGTTTTATCTTTATTGGCGCGATATTCCTCAAAATAAGCGCAAGCCTTAAAATCAACCATGTAAAGCTCTTCAAGCGCAATAAAAGCAACTTCGCAAACAAACGTTTTGGCTTTTTGAGCATCAAAATTTGCCGGCAAGAAATAGTCTTTATTCACCAAAAAACCATTGGCTTTCATGGTTGCTGACAAATCTGAAACCATTGTCTTAATTATAACATTTGCACTTACATCGCTATTTTCTGTTTTAGCAGGGCTTGCTGCAACTGGTTTAACGTGACTTTCGGTTTTTTGCGCTGCTGACATTTTTTCAAAAAAATCGGTGATATTTTTAGAAACACGGCCTAACAAATTTTTATTGGTTTCAACCTCGTTTTTATAACTGTCATGAAGTTTTTTATAAAGATCATTGCCGATTTTCACGATTGAATCTTTGCAATCTCTCATCACTGCATCTTGCACAACACTCCAGTCTTTCATGCGTTTTTGGACTTCATCAGTTTTATGCAATGCCAACTCAATTTGCTTTTCTGCCTCAATACGCAGCCTTATTTCGCCTTCTTTTTCTTTTCTTAAATCTGTTATTTCCTGCAATAGTTTTTCGATTTTATCGCTGTCAGTTTTTTTCTCTGTTAATAATTGGTTTTCAACATCGCGTCTTTCGCCAACTTCCTTATCAAGTTTTTGACGCAAACTATTAATTTCTGCAGATGTTTTAAGGCGAAAACGAGAATAGCGCAAATAAATAATAATCATCATGAGGGCCATTCCGACATTACTGATGATGATATAAATCATTGTTTGAATTATTTATGTTTAGAAACTGTTTTTTGGGGCTTTGACACTTAGAGCCGCATGTTGTCAATTAACCTAACGTCGTCAAGGTAAACTGCAATAAATATCCTAGACGGTTTTTGATTATCAAGATTTGTAACCAAAGTTAGATTTTTTTCTTCGCGAATTTCTAGATAATCAATTTTTTTAAAACCTTTATTTAAAAGTTCTTCCCGTTTTTTTTGCAGGATTTTTTCAATTTCATTCGGCGATTTTTTAACTTCATTTTTTATTTCATTTAGAGTCAAAAAAATCTCTGCCGCCTTTATTTTAGAGCTTTCTGACAATCTCTGATTGCGTGAAGACATCGCCAATCCACTTTCTTCGCGAATAATTTCGTGGCCTAAAATTTCGAGATCAAAATTAAAATCTTCGACCAATTTTTTAATGATCGCAACTTGTTGAAAATCTTTTTCGCCAAAAATCGCAATATCTGGTTTTATGATGTTAAAAAGTTTTGCAACAATTAATGCCACACCATCAAAATGGCCAGGGCGCGAGCTTCCGCAAAGGCAATCAACAAGTTTTATTGGCAATAATTTAAAGGCAAAATCATCTTTAAAAATTTCCGAACTTTCCGGCAAAAAAACTTGAGTTGCGCCGGATTTTTTTAAAAGTTCTAAATCTTTTGCAACTTGTCTGGGATATTTTTCGTAATCACTTGAATCATTGAACTGGGCTTTATTAACGAAGATGCTTACAACCACATTTTCAGCAATTTGGCGACCTTTTTTAACCAAAGCCAGATGACCTTCATGCAACGCACCCATTGTTGGAATGAAGGCGATTTTTCTTTCAGCTTTTTTTAATTCAGCCCGAATTTCTGGAATGGTTTTGACGATAAACATATTTAAATTTTAAAACATAAAGCGCGAATAATGCCCGATAAATCAGGCTTCATCTCAACTAATTGAAATCCATTTTTAGTAAAAAATTCAATTATTTTTTCTTGTTGGTTAATGCCGATTTCTAGAATTATCCGACCATTTTCTTTTAAAAAATCTTTGGATTTTGCAGCTATTTTTCTGTAAAAATCAAAACCATCAACGCCGCCGTCTAATGCTAGATGCGGTTCGTAGGTTTTTACTTCCGGTTCTAAAGTTTCAATTTCTTGCGATGCGATGTAAGGTGGATTGGAGATTATTAAGTCAAATTTCAGAAGGTTTTCTGCGCTTTGAGATCGGATAGATCCTGAACCAAGTTCAGGATGACGATATTGGTAGTTTAAAGATGAACTCATCTTCCTCTCCGCGTCATCCTGAACTTGGTTCAGGATCTTTAACGTCGAAAAAAGATCAGATTGTAGCAATTGCAAACGATCTTGAACTTGATGAGTTGTGGCATTTTTCCCAGCAATTTTTAGTGCTTTTTCACTAATATCAACTCCAACTCCAAGCGCTGATTTGCAAGCTTTAAGCAAAGTTATAATCAAACATCCTGAACCAACTCCAAGTTCCAAAATTTTTAGCGGATTATTTTTTTGTGGAAAATTTTCTAGAACCAATTCAATCAAACTTTCCGAATCCGGACGCGGATCTAAAACATCACAACTTACAAAAAAATCTTCACCAAAAAATTCTCTTTTACCGATAATATGTGAAACCGGTTCGCGGGCGGCGCGGCGTTTAACCATTTTAAAAAAAACTTCCTGCTGCTCATTATTTAATTCAGCATCCGGATTAAAAATTATATATTCCTTTGAACAAGAAAGGGCGTGAGTCAGTAAAATTAGGGAATCTAATTTACTGTTACTCACGCCCTTTATATCCAGATCTTTCCGGCTTTGCGATAATGCTTCGGAAATTTTCATTAATTAGAATTTTCCAAGAATTTCGCGAACCGAAGTTTCATTAACCAAAAATTCCAGATTTTTTTCTCTTCTAATATCAAATTCAGCAATATCACCTTTACTTACCGGATTCTTAGTTGCTAATTCTTTAGAAACCGCGCCAATATTGGCTGCAACTCTTTTTAAGAAATCTTGGTAAGAATCTTGAGTTGGCATGCCACTAACAGTTAAATCGCTAGTTTGGATTTCAGTTGAAGCTGGTTTTTTCTGCTCAGCCATTTGCGTAAATCCACTTGAAATATTAGCAATCAAAGCATCGATTTTTTCAACTTTAACCGTTACCGAACCAGATGGCATATTATCATCAGCGAGAGTATTCATTTCGCCATTGATAAGTATTTTGTAAAGTGAGTTAGAAAATTCCAGGTTATTGATTTTCATCACTTTGCTATATTGAACTGGAGCTTCCTGAATTTGAGTTGGATCAGTTGGAATTTGCGCTTGTTGCTCAGTTTGGTTTGGAGACATAATATATTCAAAATCAATCATCAAATTGCTTTTCACTGGCACATTTGCAGTAGCGGCAGCCATTGCAGCAGCAATATCTGCCGGAGTTGGAGCTGGAATTGGGGCAACAGGAGATGGCGTTCCCTCTGGCGCGACAGGAATCGCAGCTGCAGTTGGATCAACAGGATTTGTTGGAACAGCAGGATTAGGATTAGCAGGAGTTGTGACGGTAGTAGTTGTCACAGTTGCTTGAGGAGCTGTCGCAGGAGCTGGAACATTAGCCGCAGTCGGATCAGCCGGAACAGCGGCTGGAGATGTAACTGTTGTTGTAGTTACAGTAGTAGCACCGCCAGGAGCTGCAGCAACATCACCAGGAGCGGCAGAAGGAACTGGCGCAACTACAGCAGAATTTCCGAGAATAATTTCTCCAGTTTTAATACCCTCAGTAACTTTTTTCTCAAAAGCATTTTTATAAACATCAAGAACATTGAAGCCTTCGATTTCTTTTATGTCAGCAGTAACTTTGGTGGTAATTTTATCATCATCAGCAACTGTAGATTCAAGCTTCAAAACTGAACTTATAGCTGCATAAACAACATTTTTATCGATGTCAGAAATTTTATAACCGAAATCATGATAAGAAAATTTGGAAATTCTGCCATCAGCAATTGAAGCTTTAATTTCAGGTTCCTTAGTAAATTCAACAGTCATGATATTGCCTTCAGAATCAACTGTAACAGGCTCTGGCAAGGTAACTATAAATTCAGAAGAGAAAATTCCCGTTTTGGCTTCAAGCGTTTTTACAATCACTTGGCGCTTATTGAATAATGGGCTTGGAATGGTAAATTTGAGATCATGGATCGTGATTTTCTGGGAAAGAGGAAAGCCAGAAACCGAAATGTCGCCAGCTGAAACATTAGCACTATTTTTGCTGATGAAATTTTTCACCTGCTTTTCAACCTGACCAACTTTAAAGAACCAGAATACGCTATAAACCAGCGCTAAAACAACTAAAAGAATTGCTAATTTAACTACGATATTCTTGCTCATAACTTTATAAATTTAGGTTTTTAAATTGAAACATTGCGCGTCTCATCAGGAACCACCAGAGTTAAACCATCTAACTCTTTGTTCATGATAATTTGGCAGCCTAATCTTGAAGTCGGGCTTAAGCCAAACGCTAAATCAAGCATGTCTTCCTCGTCTTCGGTTGGTTCTTCTAATTTGCTATAAAAATCTTTATCCACGATTACGTGACAAGTTGAGCAGGCAAGAGAACCTTCACAAGCACCTTCAAGTTCGATGTCATTATTATGAGCAGCTTCGAGAACTGTAGTGCCAACCGGAACTATGAATTCTTTTTTTTGTCCTTTGGTGATAAAAATAATTTTTACAGTTTCAGTCATTGCTAGTCTTTGATTGGAAATAATTACAGATTAAAATGTTTTTATAAAAACGGGATTTAAAAAATAAAGAGGTTTGCAAAAATTTTTGTAAAGAAAAATTCCCCATCTCATTTTTGAAAAAAATATTATGATTAAAATTGCACTTTTTCAACCCGATATTGCTGGCAATGTCGGAACAATAATTCGCACTTGTGTTTGTTTTGATGCAGAGCTGCATATCATTGAGCCATGCGGCTTTCCATTTGATATGCAACGCGTAAAGAAATCAGCTCTTGATTACATTCAACATGCCCAAATTTTTCGCCACGCTTCTTTTGAAGATTTTTATGCGACGGAAATTGCGGCAAAAAAACAGCGTTTGATTTTGGCATCAACCAAAGCAAGCGTGGATTATAGAAAATTTAAATTTGCCGGAAATGATGTTTTGATGTTAGGAAGAGAAAGCGCGGGAGTTCCTGATGATGTGTTCGCAAAAGCTAATGAAAGAATTTTCATCCCGATGAAAAATAATATGAGATCGTTAAATGTAGCGATTTCTTGCGGAATTATTTTAGCGCGCGCCGCGAAGGCGTAATTTCGGCATCTTTTATATGTAATAGTTTAAATTTAATCCGACATTCTGTAAAATTGTTCAACTAACAAAAACAAAATTTACAGGAGTATTTATGTCAACATTAACACAAAAAATAATCAAACCAAAACTAGGATTATTAGAGCTAGCAAAACAGC